>JAICUS010000012.1 GCA_025935735.1 Solirubrobacteraceae bacterium
ATCGGCGGCACGGTGGATGCCGTGAGCGCGCACACGCTGGCCGCGAACCGGATCTACGGCGTGCCGATCGCCCCGCTGGGCCAGAGCTACGACAGCCCGCCGCCAGCCGACATCCAGCGCTTCGCCGGCATCTGGGCGGCCTACGGCTCAGGCGGGCTCTCCTACTGGTCCTGGCAGTCCACGGGCCAGCCGGCCTGGGACGCGATCGCCACGCCGAACCCGCCGGTGACGCTCCCCGACCCGGGCTGGCCGGCGCTGGACAAGGGCAGCAAGGGCGACCAGGTGGTGTGGCTGCAGCAGCACCTGCAGTCCGCCGACCCCGGCGTGTCCGTGACCGCCAGCTTCGACTCCGCCACCGACACCGCCGTGCGCAACCTCCAGGCCACGCACGGGCTGCCGGTCACCGGCGCCACCGACGCCGCCACCTGGCAGGCGGTGCTGGCGCTGCCGCTGGAGCCGGTCGACTGGTCCGCGGCGCACTAGGCAAGGTCGAGGCCGTCGCGGCGACGCCGCCCGCCGGGGTGCGGGTGCAAGCTACGAATGGGGTCATCTGCCCGGGCTGATCGACCTGCACGGCCACCCCAAGGCCGCGCTGAGCGACCAGACGCAGCTGCGCTACGCCGAGGTCCGCGCGCACCCGGACCCGTACGAGAACGTGGTCAGCGCCGAGCCGTCCTGGGTGGAGCTCGTCACGATCGGCGGCGACCTGACGTACGGGTGCACGGACTGGATCACCGGCTGTCGGACGACCCGTCCCAGCTGCAGCCGCTGCTCGCCTGGGGCCAGCCGATGCTGCTCGACACCGGCTACGTGGCCCACGGCAGCGGCACGACCGCCGCGCCGACGCTGTCCGACCTGCGGGCGGCGCTGATCGCCGCCTACCCGCGGGTCGGCCCGATCTTCGTCTAGGAGGCCTCGTAGGTCCGGCCGGCCAGCAGCGTCAGGTCGGCCTCGCCCAGGCGGTCGCTCGCGGTCTTGAGCTGGTGCCAGTAGGGATAGAGCAGCGGCGGCTCGCTGACCTCGTCCAGCCGGGCGCGCTCCTCGGCGGCCAGCTCGAGGCTCGCCGCGGCCAGGTTGTCGGCCAGCTGCTCGTCGGTGCGGGCGCCGATGACCAGCGACGTCACGCCCGGCCGGCCGAGCAGCCAGGCCAGCGCGACCTGGGCGGCGGAGACGCCGTGCGCCTCGCCGACCTCCACGAGCGCGTCGACGATGTCGTAGAGGGCGTCCCGGTCGCGCACCGGCGGCTCGTTCCAGTCCGACAGCGCGCGCGTGCCCTCCGGCCCGCGCTGGCCGCGGCGGAACTTGCCCGACAGCAGCCCGCCGGCCAGCGGGCTCCAGACCAGGATGCCCACGCCCTGGTCGATGGTCAGCGGCACCAGCTCGTACTCCGCCTCGCGCGCCTGCAGCGTGTAGTGGATCTGCTGGCTGACGAAGCGCTGGTAGCCGTGGGCGTCGGCCACCGCGAGCGCCTTCATCAGCTGCCAGCCGGCGTAGTTCGAGGCGCCGACGTAGCGCACCTTGCCGTCGCGCACCAGCGTGTCGAGCGCGTGCAGCGTCTCGTCCAGCGGCGTGTGGCCGTCCCATTCGTGGACCTGGAAGAGGTCGATGTGGTCGACCTTCATGCGCCGCAGGCTGGCCTCGCAGCCGGCGATGATGTGGTGGCGCGAGAGCCCGGCGTCGTTGGGCCCGTCGCCCATCGGCATGCGGGCCTTGGTGGCGATCAGCAGGCGGTCGCGGCGGCCCTGGAGCGCCTCGCCCAGGATCTCCTCGGAGACCCCGGCGGAGTAGACGTCGGCGGTGTCGATGAGGTTGACGCCCGCGTCCAGGCACATGTCGAGCTGGCGGCGGGCGCCGGCCACGTCGGTGGTGCCGACGCTGGCCATCGAGCCGCGGCCGCCGAAGGTCATCGTCCCGAGGCTGAGCGCGGAGACGCGCAGGCCGGAACGGCCGAGTTGGCGATAGTCCATGCCCCGCACGATGGCAGGAACGCCGCCGCCGGCTTGACTTGACATATAGCTGGTGCTTTGCGTGGGCCGAAACCTCTCAAACGGGCCGAAAACCTCACGCCGGACGAAAGGTCGAGCGCGGACATGCCGACCAAATGGGCATGTCCAAGATCCGGAACCTGCCGCTCGCCGTGCGGCTTGCGGGCGCCTTCGGGGCCCTCACGGCGGCCTTGGTGCTCGTGGCCTTCATGGGCGTGCACTCGATGAACAGCCTGAGCGGCAAGGCGAACGATCTCGCCAAGCGCAACCTCGTGGCGGCCGAGCTCCTCGGCGACGCCCGCGAGCGCACCAAGGACGACGTCAGCCTCGCCGAGCAGCACCTCTATCTCCACGACGGCGAGCTCGCCGTCGAGGACACCATCGCCAAGAAGATCGCGGCCGACGACGCGGCCACCAACCGCGACGGCGCCACGCTGAGCAAGCTGTTCGCCGGCACCGGCGCGGCCGACGAGTACGCGCGCTTCCATGATCTCCGCGAGCGCCTGTTCGCCGAGATCGACCAGGCGGTCAAGCGCTCGCGCGCGGAGACGGTCCGCAAGGCGGAGAACCGCGACGGCTCGCGCAACTACTTCACCTCGAAGGTCCTGCCGCTCGACAAGCAGGTCGAGTCGCTGAGCGCGGCGGTCAACGCCGCCGCCCGCAAGGACGCCGAGAAGGCGTCGGCCGCCGCCAGCAGCACGGCCTCCAGCGGCACGCACCTGATCGTCATCATCGCCATCGTCGCCGTGCTGCTGGCCATCGCCGTGGCGCTCGCCGTCACCCGCTCGGTTGTGCGCCCGGTCAAGGTCCTCTCCGGCAAGATGGAGAGCCTCGAGCAGAACGGCCTGGCCGACCTCGTCGAGGTGCTGACCGCCGTGGCCGAGGGCGATCTGACCCGCGAGGTCGAGCCCACCACCACGCCGATCGAGGTCGAGACGACCGACGAGCTCGGGCGCCTGAGCGCCACGTTCAACGGCATGCTCGCCAAGGCGCAGGGCTCGATCGAGGCCTACAACGCCATGCGCGCCGGCCTCAGCGAGGCGATCGCCGAGGTCGCCACGGGCGCCGGCACCGTCGCCTCCGCCTCCCAGCAGATGGCCTCCACCTCCGAGGAGGCGGGCCGCGCCGTCGGCGAGATCGCCTCCGCGGTGACCGACGTGGCGCACGGCGCCGAGCGCCAGGTCCGGATGGTCGAGTCCACCCGCGAGGCCGTCCAGGAGGCCTCCCGCGCGGCCAGCGCGAGCGCCGAGACCGCGACCGCGACCGCCGAGGCCGCCGAGCAGACCCGCACCGTGGCCATGGACGGCGTCCGCGCGGCCGAGCAGGCCACGTCCGCCATCCAGCAGGTGGCCGAGTCCAGCGCCCAGGTCGGCACCGCTATCCAGGGCCTGTCCGCCAAGTCCGAGCAGATCGGCGGCATCGTCGACACCATCACGGGCATCGCCGAGCAGACGAACCTGCTGGCGCTCAACGCGGCCATCGAGGCCGCCCGCGCCGGCGAGCAGGGCCGCGGCTTCGCCGTCGTCGCCGAGGAGGTGCGCAAGCTGGCCGAGGAGTCCCAGCGCGCCACCGGGCAGATCGCCGAGCTGGTCCGCGACATCCAGGCCGAGACCGAGAACGCGGTGCAGATCGTCGCCGAGGGCGGCAAGCGCACGGCCGACGGCGTCGCCACGGTCGAGCAGACCCGCGAGGCGTTCGAGGCCATCGGCGTCGCGGTCGACGACATGAACGCCCGCGTCGGCCAGATCGCCGCCGCCGTGCAGCAGATCAGCGCCGAGGCCGAGCGCGCCGAGAACGACATCAACGAGGTCGCCGCGGTGGCCGAGGAGTCCTCGGCGTCGGCCGAGCAGGTCTCGGCCTCCACGCAGCAGACCAGCGCCTCCACGCAGGAGATCGCCTCCAGCGCCACCGAGCTCGCCCGCACCGCCGAGCAGCTCGACTCGATCGTCAGCCGCTTCCGCCTCACGGTCTGACCCCCCCACGCCGCGCGCCGTACCGGGCCTTGACGCGCCCGGTACGGTCTGCGGTGATGCCCACCGCGCCGACCCACACCTTCCCGGGCCGCCGCGGCATCGCCATCGCCATCGTCATTCGCTAGGCCCGCGGTCCTCTGCCGCGGGCCTCGATCGTTCCTCGGGGGGACGTTCGGTGCGGTGGCGCGCTTCTCGGGGACGGAAAGGTCCGTTCGCCATGATGCTCCTGCCCCCCGGTGTCTCCGTCTCCGCCGTGACCCGCGTGTCGGTCGAGGTGGCCGACCGGCCCGGCGTGCTGCTGCGCGTGCTCGGCGTCTGCCAGCGTCGCGGCGCCCGCGTGGTGGCGATGACCTATGGCCAGGATGGCGAGCGGGCGCGCATCGAGCTTGCTCTGAGCGCCGACGAGCGGGCGCTGCGGATGGCCCGGGCGCGACTCGCCGGGCTGGTCGACGTCCACGCGGTCACGTAGCGGCGAGGTGCAGCACGAGCGCCTGCTCCGGCGCCAGCGCCGGCAGCGCTCGTGACCGACGACCGGCTGAGCGCGGAGGCGCGGGCGACGCTCTCCGAGCACCTGGGCCGGCTTATCGTGGCCCGTCCGCTGGGCGACGCCGCGAACGCCGTGGCCTGAGGAAATGTTTGGCTGGCTTTCATAGTCAGCGGGCATGATCAGCGGGACATGGCCCAGCCTCAGCAGCAGAGCCGGCGCGAGCGGCGCGAGCAGGCCCGCCGCGCCCGCCTGGAGGCCGAGCGCGAGGCGAGCGCCGCGGCGGTCCGCCGCCGGCGGCTGAGCCGGCTCGGCGGCGCGGTCGTCCTCGCCGCGATCATCGTCGTGGCGGCGATCGTCATCTCCTCCAACCACGCGTCCCCGGGCGCGCCCAAGGCCGGCCAGAAGGCGGTCGGCGGCGACCTCGCCAAGGAGGAGTTCGGCGGCATCCCGCAGCACGGCGACACGCTCGGCAACCCGAACGCCCCCCACACGCTCCTCGAGTACGGCGACCTCGTCTGCCCGGCCTGCAAGGCCTACTCGGACACGATCGTCCCGACCGTCGTCCAGGACTACGTCCGCACGGGCAAGCTGCGCCTGCAGTTCCAGGCGTTCCAGTTCGTCCGCCCCTGGTCACAGCTGGCCGCGCAGTACGCCTGGGCGGCGGCCGAGCAGGACAAGATGTTCGAGTTCGCCAAGGTCTGGTACACGAACCAGGGCGACGAGAGCACCAACTACGTCAACGACGCGTTCGCCCGCAAGATCGCCGCGGCCGTCCCCGGGCTCGACGCCGACAGGCTGATCCGCGACAGCCGCTCGGCCAAGGTGAAGGCCGAGGCGGCGGCGACGTTGAAGTCGTTCAACGCGCGCGGGTTGAATCAGACGCCGTCGTTTGTGGGCGGCACCACGGGTGGGACGCTGGCCAACGTGGACCTGGGCGGGTCGGCGGGCAGCGCGAAGGCGGCTGTCGACAAGCTGATCGGGGGCTGATCTCCGACAGCGGCGGCGGCGGGCTTGGCGAACTGCTGCTGGGTAGGAAAGCAGGAGCCCTTGCCGCGGTGCGCGGATGATCGTCTTCCTGGCGCCGGCGGAGGGGTGGTCGCACCTGATCGTTTCGCTACCCGGGGCGATCGTTCTTGACCGCACGCCGGGCTGACCACTCCCCTACCCAGCAAGCAGTTCGCCGGCCCCGGCACGGCGCTACGCAGAAGCAAGTCGCGCCACCAGAGCCCGCTCCTCCGGCCCCAGCCACGGCGGCTCCCCCGCCACGGCGTTCTCGCCGACCCGCTCCACCCGCGACGTCGCCGGGATCGCCACCGTGCACCGCGCGTCGGACAGCGCCCACTTGAGCAGCGCCTGCGCCCACGTGCGGACGCCGAACTCGGCCAGCGGCGCCAGCTCGGCCTCCGACGGCGCGCGCCGGACCAGGCCGCCGCCGCCCAGCGGCCGCATGACCACCACGCCGAGCCCGAGCTCGGCGGCCAGCGGCAGGATCTCGCGCTCGACCTCGCGCTCGTGCGGGTTGTAGGGGACCTGGATGGCGTCGATGCGGCCGCTGCGCATCACGGACGCCAGCTCGCCGAACGCGGAGGCGCGGTAGTGGGTGGCGCCGAGCAGCCCCACGCGGCCCTCGCCGCGCAGGCGGTCCAGGAGATCGAGGTGCGCGCGGGTGTTGACCAGGTTGTGGACCTGGTAGAGGTCGATACGGCCGTACCGGTCCAGCGCGGCGCGGGCCTGGGCCTCGCCGGTGCCGGCGTCCGGGGTCCAGATCTTGTCGGCCACGAACGCCTCGGCGCGGCGGGCGCCGAGGCCGTCGGCGAGCACGCGCTCGGCCTCGCCGTACATGGGCGAGGTGTCGACGAAGGTCGTGCCGGCGTCCAGCGCGGCGGCGACGACCGCGTGGGCGCCCGCCTCATGAGCGCGGCGGACGTCGAGCGTCTGCCAGGTGCCGAGGCCGACGACGGGCACCTCGGGCCCGCCGGTGCCGAGCGCGCGCCGCTCCATCAGACGACCGCGGCCGCGGGCGGCGCCTCGGCCGGCAGCGGGCGCCGCCGGCGGATCAGCAGGCAGCTCGCCGAAGCGGCGAACAGCACGAGCGCGGGGACGAGGATCGACCAGCGCATCGCGCTGAGGAACGCGTGCTCGAAGACGTCCCGGGCCACGGCGGCGATCTGGTGGACGACGGATTCGGGCGTGCCCGGCGGCGGCTTGAACTGCCCGCCGGTCTGGCCGGCGCCGACGTCCAGCCCGTTCCGGCCGGCCGTGGAGAAGCCGTGGACGAACGGGCCGCGGGCCTGCTCGGGCAGCGCGTGCGCACGCGCCACGGCCTCCTCGCGCAGCGCCGACGCCAGCCGGGTCTGCAGCACGGCGCCGACGATCGCGCCGCCCAGCGCGCCGCCGACCTGCCGCGTGGTGTTGATGAGGCCCGAGGCCGCGCCGGCGAGCCGCGGCTGCACCTCCCCCATCGCCACGGTGATCATCGGCACGAAGATGCCGGCCAGGCCGACTCCGGAGATCAGCACGCCGGGCACGAACACCCAGCGCGAGCTGTCGACCTGCGCCACGATCGCCTGTAGCAGCGAGCCGACGCCGAACGCCGCCAGCCCGCCCATCAGGATGTACTTGCCGCCGATCCGGTCGGTCAGCCGCCCCAGCACCGGGGTCAGGAACATCGAGATGATCGAGCTGGGGACGTAGACGAGCCCGGCCTGCAGCGCGCTCAGCCCGAGCACCGACTGCAGGTAGATCGTGAACGGCAGGAACAGCCCGGACAGCCCGAGCTGCATCGCCGCGCCGACCACGAGCATCAGCGAGTAGTTGCGGTCGTGGAAGAGCGCGAACGGCACCAGCGGCTCGCGCCCGCCGGTCTGCCGGCGCCGCTGCATGAGCAGGAACACGACGAACAGGACGACCCCCGCCGCGAGCAGCAGCGGGATGGTGACGAACCCCCAGACCTGACCCCAGTCGTAGCGCTGGCCCTCGATCAGCCCGAAGATCAGCGCGGTGAGCGACAAAGTGGCCACCACCACGCCGGAGAGGTCGAGCCGGTGCCGGCGCCCCGGCCGCAGGTCGGGCACGATGGCCATGACCAGCGCCATCGACACGATGCCCACCGGGAGGTTCACGAAGAAGATCCCGCGCCAGCTCCAGTGCGTGACGATCAGCCCGCCGAGCGTCGGCCCGAGCACGGCGGCCACGCCGGCCACCACGCCGTTGACCGCGAACGCCGCCCCGCGGCGCTCCGGCGGGAACAACGGCAGCACGATGGCCAGCGGCTGCGGCGTCAGCAGCGCCGCGCCCGCGCCCTGGACGGCCCGGGCGGCGATCAGCGCGCCAGGGCTGTTCGAGAGCCCGCAGGCCGCCGAGGAGAGCGTGAACAGCGCCGTCCCGACCAGGTAGACGTTGCGCGGCCCGAAGATGTCGCCCAGCCGGCCGGCGGTGATCAGCAGCACGCCGAGCACCAGCACGTAGGCGTTGATCACCCACAGCGCCTCGTCGATCGAGGCGCCGATGGAGTCCAGCAGCTGCGGGATCGCGACGTTGACGATCGTGACGTCGAGCAGCGTCATGAACAGCCCGAGGCTCAGGACCGTCAGGGCTGCGAACGGGTTCCCGCGACGCTCGCTCATCGGCCCGGCAGCCTAGCCGGAGCCGGATTCGTCCTCGTCGTCCTCGTCGCGCTCCCGGTCCTCGTCCTCCGCGGGCGGCGGCGGCTCGGGCTGCTCGGGCAGCTCGCTGCGCTCGTCGCGCTCCCGCATCGCCTCGCGGACCTGCTCGAAGTCTGGGCGTGGTCGTTCAGGCGGCATCCAGGTCGCCTACCCGGCGATGGCCGCCGCGAGACGGGCGGCGCCCTCCTCCAGTTCCGCCGGTGACGCGGTGGCGAACGACACCCGCAGCGTCTGGCGCACGGGCTCGCCGGCGTAGAAGAAGCGGCCCGGGACGAACGCCACGCCGCGCTCGACCGCGCGCGGGAGCACCGCCTCGGCGTCGTGGCCGGCGGGCAGCGTGATCCAGATGAACAGGCCGCCGTCGGGCCGCGTCCACGCGCTGCCGGCGGGCAGCTCGTCCTCCAGCGCGGCGAGCAGCGCGTCGCGGCGCGGGCGGTAGTGCACCTCCAGGCCGCGGATGTGCGCGTGCAGGTCGTGGTGGGCCAGCCAGCGCTCGGCGGCGAGCTGGGTGACCGTCGAGGTGTGCAGGTCCGCGGCCTGCTTGGCCACCGCGAGCGCGCCGTAGAGCGCGGCGGGGGCGCGCAGGTAGCCGATCCGCAGGCCGGGCGAGAGCACTTTCGACAGCGTCTGGATGACGATCGTGCGCTCGCGCGCCGCCGGCTGGGCGGCCAGCAGGTCGACGCGCTCGCCGTCGAGCCGCAGCGCGCTGTAGGGGTCGTCCTCCACGAGCCAGACGTCGGCCTCCAGCGCCGCCTCGGCCAGCGCGCGCCGGCGCTCGACGCTGAGCGTGCGGCCCGTCGGGTTCTGGAAGGTCGGGATGAGGTAGGCCAGACGGGCGCCGGACTGGCGGGCGACCCGGACGAACGCCTCGGGGTCGGGGCCCTCGTCGTCGGACGGGATCGGGACGCAGCGCGCCTCGGCCAGGTCGAACGCCTGCAGGGCCGCCAGGTAGGTCGGGTCCTCGACCAGCACGGGGTCGCCGGGGTCCAGCAACGCCGTGGCCACGAGCCCGAGCGCCTGCTGGGAGCCGGTGGTGACCAGGATCTCGTCGCCCGTCGCCGGCAGGCCGCCTAACGCCAGGAACGCGGCCAGCCGCTCGCGTAAGGCGGGATCGCCCTCGGTGCTCGAGTACTGGAGCGCCCGGATGGCCTGCGGGCCGGCCAGCACCTCGTCGAACGCCGCGCGTAACCCCGCGACATCGAACGTCTCGGGTGCGGGCAGTCCACCGGCCAGCGAGATGACCTCGGGGCGGGAGGCGACCTTGAGGATGTCGCGCACCGGCGAGGAGGTGGTGCCGGCGAGGCGGCGGGAGCGGGGGGCGCCGGACGGCGCGTCGATGAGGGCCACGTCTCCGATCCTACGTCCCCGAGGAATTGTCGCAGCGCCGTGGTAGACAAGAGTCGGTGCCCCGCCGACGCCGACGCCGGACCGGCTCGCTCGGATACTCGCCCCGAGCCGGCTCCGTCTTCCTCTCGCCCCCCAAGACGGCGCGCCGGCGCCGGCGAGGCGGCCCGCCGCCGATCGCGACCCGCCGCCGCCGCAGCGGGCCGTCGCTGCTCGGCCTGGGCGCGGTCGTGCTCGTGCTCGCCGCGCTGGGCGGCGTCGGCTACCTGCTGGCCACGACGGTCCTGCGCCACGACGACCGGCGCGACACGGTCGTCTCCTTCGTGAATGCCTGGAAGGCGGGCGACAAGCGCGCGATGTACGCGCTGCTGGACTCCGCGAGCCGCAAGGCCTACCCGCGGGTGTCCTTCGACGCCCGCTACCGCACGTCCGAGAAGAACGCGGGCGTGGAGAGCGTCAAGACCGGCCGGATCGGGCCGCTCAAGGACGGCGCGGTGCGGGTGCCGGTGACCGTGGCCACCGACGACTTCGGCACGCTGAAGGGCGTCATCACGTTCCGCGCGCACGACGAGGACAAGCAGGGCCGGATCGCCTGGGACCCGTCGCTGCGGCTGCCCGGCCTGCGCCGCGGCGAGTCGGTCAAGCGCGTGCACGGTCCGCAGCCGCGCCGCGGCTCGATCTACGCCGCCGGCGGCAGGCTGCTGGACTCCGACCCGCTCGGCGCCTCGATCGCCGGCGTGCCGCCGGTGGCCGGCAAGAAGGCCACCGGCCTGCAGCGCATCTACGACGCCCGCCTGGGCGGGCACCCCAGCCTGCGGCTGCGCTTCGGCCACCGCACGATCGCCAAGATCCCCCGCAAGTCCGGCCATTCGGTGCACACGACGATCCAGCTCGGCCTCCAGCAGGCCGCGGCGAACGCGCTCGGCAGCCGGCTGGGCGGCGTGGCGGTGATCCGCCCGCGCGACGGCGCCGTCCTCGCACTCGCCGGCCTCGCCGTCTCGGCCCCCCAGCCGCCCGGCTCGACGTTCAAGATCATCACGCTCTCCGCCGCGCTGACCTACCACAAGGCCGGTACGGGCTCGAGCTACCCGATCCGCACGTACGCGCTGCTGAGCGGCGTGCGGCTCAACAACGCGAGCGGCGAGGCGTGCGGCGGCAGCCTGTCCACCGCGTTCGCCGAGTCCTGCAACTCGGTGTTCGCCCCGCTGGGGGCGAAGGTGGGTGCGAAGCGGCTCGTGGCCATGGCCGAGCGGTTCGGGTTCAACGAGAAGCCGGCGCTGCCCGCGGCCAAGCCGAACACGATCTCCAAGCACCTCAAGGACAGCCTGGCCGTGGGCGCGAGCGCGATCGGCCAGGACAGGGACCTGGCCACGCCGCTCGGCATGGCCTCGGTGGCCGCCACGATCGGCAACGACGGCGTCCGCGCGCGCCCGCGGGTGGCCGGCAAAGTGGTCCGCCACCGCGCGGTGAGCCGCGGGGTGGCCGCCACCGTGCGCGACATGATGATCGGCGTCGTGCGCTCCGGCACCGGCACCGCGGCGGCCCTGCCGGGCATCACCGTCGCCGGCAAGACGGGCACCGCCGAGCTCGTGGCCAACTCGAAGGACCCCAAGGACGCCGACGCCTGGTTCGTCGCCTTCGCGCCCGCGGAGAGCCCGAAGGTGGCCGTCGCGGTGATGCTGGTGGGCGCCGGCTTCGGCGGCACGGCCGCCGCGCCGATCGCCCGCCAGGTGATGGCCGCCGCGCTCAGCCGGTGAAGATCGCCTCCGGCAGCAGCGCGGACACGATGTAGACGCCCGCGTCGACGATCTCGGAGATCTTGAGGTCGACCACCAGGCTGCACAGCAGGTAGGCGTCCTCGGGCGAGAGCCCGTGCTCGGCGCCCAGGTGGGCGATCATCGCCCGGGTGGCGTCCTGGGCCGCGGCGTAGACGTCGCCGCCCAGCCCGGTGGTGCCGTACCAGCCGCCGTGGTCGAGGCGGCGGGTCAGCGACCCCGGCGCCGTGCGGTACTGGGCGGACGGGATGCTGCGGCCCTTCTCGAGCCGGAAGCGCAGCGTCGCGTACATCGGCGACTCCAGCCCGGTGACGCAGATCTCGCCGTCGCCCTGGCAGCCGTGGGCGTCGCCGGTGGAGAACATGGCGCCCTCGACCTGCACCGGCAGGTACAGCGTCGTGCCGGCCACGAGCTGGCGCGTGTCCATGTTGCCGCCGAACGTGCCGGGCGGCATCACCGCCTGCGCGCCGGCGCCCGCCGGGCAGACGCCCATCGTGCCCAGGAACGGCGTCAGCGGGATGGCGATGTCCTCGCGGAAGTACGTCACGTCGCCGTGCGTGAGGTCGAAGATCCGCAGGTAGGGCTCCTTGAAGTCCTCGGGCAGCAGCCCCAGGCCCGGGAGGATCGCCGTCCAGCCCCAGCCCCTGGGGTGCAGGTCGAGGATGTCCACAGCCAGCGTGTCGCCCGGCTGGGCGCCCTCGACCCGCACCGGCCCGGCGAGCGGGTAGACGCGGTCCCAGTCCAGGCCCGCGATCACGCTCACGTCGGAGTCGGGGCCGATCTGATCGTCGCTGACGTCGCGCGTCTCGAAGACCACCGTGTCGCCGTCGGCGACGGTGAGCACCGGCGCGTGGCCGGTGTCCCACGTGAAGTGCACCTGATCCGTCGGGAAGTAGTGCGTGGAGGGCATCCGCGGACGATATGCCCGCGGCGCCCCTCAGACCAGGCCGACGCGGTGGGCCAGCGCGGCCGCCTCGGTGCGCGAGCGCACGTCGAGCTTGGCGAGGATCCGCGAGACGTGGACGCTCGCGGTCTTCTCGGCCATGTAGAGCTCGGCGCCGATCTCGCGGTTCGTGCGGCCGGCGGCCAGCAGCGCGAGCACCTGGCGCTCGCGGGCGGTGAGGCCGAACGGGTCCTCGTCGGCGGCGTCGCCCGCGGCGGCGGCCGCGTCCGCGGCCGGCTCGCGCTCCAGCCGCAGCCGGGCCCGCAGCGCGAAGCCCTCGATCTCCGACGCCAGCCAGTCGGCGCCGATCTGCCGGGCGGATTCCAGCGCGGCCAGCGCCGTGGCGGCGGCGCCGTCGCGGTCGCCCGCGGCGAGCTGCGCCTCGGCCTGGCGGCGCTGCGCCTGGGCGGCGCGGTAGGGGCGCTCGAGGCCGGCCCAGCCGTGGACGGCGGCGGCCCACAACGCCGGGTCGTCCGCGCCGCGGGCGCGGGCCAGCTCGGCCTTCGCCGTGGTCAGGAACGCGGCCTCGTTGGGGCGGGTCCCGGGCTCGCCCTCCGCGCAGGCCTCCACGCGGGCGATCAGCATCTCGGCGTTGGCGATCGGCCCCGATGGATCCTCGCCGAGGTCGCGCGCCCGGACGGCCGCGTCGGCCTCCACGCGCACGCCGGTGGCCGACACGCGGGCCATGCGGGCGACGTCGTCGGAGCAGAAGTCGAGCCGGTCGAGCGCGTTGTCGATCGCCGCCCGCGCCGCCTCGAGGTCGCCGGTGCGGCGCTCGAGCTCGGCCCGCAGCGAGCCCAGCGGGCCGATCCACTGCGGCTCGCGCGTGTCGGCGCCGACGTCGTCGGCGGCATCGAGCAGCGTGCGGGCGCGCTCGTGGTCGCCGCGGCCCATCGCCAGGTCGATCCGGCGCAGCGCGTCATTGAGGAACGTCGTGCCCATCGCCGGGCGGGCGGGCGAGGGCAGCGCGGCCTCGGCGGCCGCCCAGTCGCCGGCCTCGAAGGCCAGCTCGGAGCGCAGCAGGTCGCTCCAGCGGTTGTGGCGGCCATGCTCGCGGGCGATGGCCACGCCCTCCTCGGCGATCGTCCGCGCCTCGGCGAGGCGCCCGGCGCTGGCCAGGGCGTCGGCCAGGTTGACGTGCGCGGTCAGCGCGGTGTTCAGCCAGCCGCCGTCCACCGCCTTGCGCAGCGCCTCCCGCAGCGCGCGCTCGCCCTCGTCGTGGCGCCCGAGGCCGAACAGCGACGTGCCCATGCCGTCCAGCACGCGCAGCTCGGACACCTCGTCGCCGACCGCGCGGGCCACGTCGAGCGCCTCGCTGGCCTTCTGCACCGCGTCGCGGAACCGCGACTCCAGCATCAGCTCGCGCATCTGGCCGGCCAGGACCTGCGCGCGCGCCTCGCTGGGCTCCGGCGACAGCAGCGCCAGCGCGCGCCGGCGGGTGTGGACGGCCTCCTCGCCGCGACCCTGGTTGAACTGCTGACGCGCCATCTTCTCCAGCAGCAGCGCGGCGCGCATCGGATCCTTGGCCTCGTCGACCTCGCTCAGCGCGGCGCGCAGGTAGGACTCGGCGCGGCCGGGCTCGTGCTCGCCGCCGGTGGCCAGCGCGGCGCGGTGCAGCAGCTCGACGTGGTCGAACCCGGTGAGCTCCTGGGCGTTGGGCACCCGGTCCCACAGCCGCAGCGCGCGCTGGAGGAGCGCCGCGGCCTCGCCGTGGGCGTGGACGCCGTTGGCCGCGTCCGCCGCCCGCACGCCGGCCGCCAGCGCGGCCGGCTGGTCGCCGGCGGCGTAGTAGTGGTGCGCGATGCCGGCCGCCAGGTGCGCGCCGCCGTGGTCGGGCAGCCCGGCCGCGCGCTGCTCGAGCGTGCGGGCGAGCGCCAGGTGCAGCTCGGCGCGCTCGCCGGGCAGCAGGTCGTCGGCCACGACCTCGCGCAGCAGCGCGTGCCGAAACTCGTATCGGCCCTCGGTGTCGACCACCACGAGGTGTGCGGCCACCGCCTCGCGCAGGGCGTCGCGCAGCAGGCGCGGGTCCATGCGCGAGGCGTCGGCCAGCATCGCGTGGTCGAGCCGGCGCCCGGCGGCCAGCAGCCGCAGCAGCTCTTGGGCGTCGCCCGACAGGCGCTCGATGCGCAGCATCAGCGCGTCGCGCATCGTGGGCGGCAGCGTGCCGCGGCCGTCCAGGCCGGCGGCGAGCAGCTCCTCGGCGAACAGCGGGTTGCCCTCCGAGCGGGCGAACAGCCGCCCGACGAGCTCGTCCGGCGGCGTGTCGCCCAGGATGTCCGTGAGCTGCTCGGCGAGCTCGGCTCGCGTGAGCGCGTGCAGTTCGACGCGGCGGGCGCGGGCGTCGCGCTCGAGCTCGGCCAGCAGCGGGCGCAGCGGGTGGCGGCGGTGCAGCTCGTCCGGGCGGTAGCTGGCCACGACGAGCACGCGCTCGTTGCACAGCGAGCTCGCCAGATAGACCAGGAACGCCCGCGTCGAGCGGTCGGCCCAGTGCAGGTCCTCGATCGTCAGCAGCAGGCCGTCCTCGCCGGCCAGCGCGTCCAGCAGCTCGAGCAGGCTCTCGAAGATGCGCGCCTGCGCGCCGGCCTCCTCGCGGGCGGCCGCCTTCGCGCCCAGCCCGGGCAGCAGCTGGGCCAGGCTCTCGCGGGCGTTCTCGCTCAGCGACGCCAGCACGGGGTCGCCGCCGCGGGCGAGCGGGCGCAGCGCCGCCACGATCGGCGCGTAGGGCAGCTCGCCCTCCCCCAGCTCGACGCACTCGCCGCCGATCACCCGCACGCCGTCGCCGCGGGCGGCGCGCTCGAGCTCGGCGATCAGCCGCGTCTTGCCCAGCCCGGACTCGCCGGCCACGAAGGCCAGCGACGGGCGCTCGTCCACCGCCTCGGCCAGCGCGGCGCGCAGCTCGGCCAGCTCCGGCGCACGTCCCACGAGCCGGGTGCTCGTCATCCGGGAAGCCATGCCCGAAGTATGAGGCGCGCCGCCGCCGCCCCGCGGGGAGCGGCGGGCGGCGGCGGCGAGGGATGGGGACACGACGCCCATCCTGGCGGCGGCGAGGGCGCGCCGCATCGGGCGGATGGAGCGGGTTGTGCGGGCGTCGCACTTACACGGTCGGGGACGACCCCTTAGGGTGGCGAGATGCCGGAAGTCCGACCGTTCGGTTCATGGACCTCGCCGCTGGACGGCGCCGCCGTGGCGCGCGACCCCGGCTGGGGCTACTCGCTGGTCACGGTGGCCGGCGGGACGGTGTACTGGCTCGAGGCGCGGCCGCTGGAGGGCGGGCGCGAGGCGATCGTGGCGCGCACGCACGGCACCGCGCCCGTCGACGTGCTGCCGGCGGAGTTCTCCGCGCGCACCCGCGCACACGAATATGGCGGCGGCGCGTTCACCGTGCACGGGCAGGCGGTGTTCTTCTGCCACGACGCCGACCAGCGCATCCACCGGCTCGACCCCGGCCTGAGACCGTCTGGGGGCCCGCCCGACCGGGGGAGAACGTTTCGGAGCGTCCCCCGGTCGGGCACCCCTGAGCCACGGCCGATCACACCCTCGGGCGAGACGCCGTTCGCCCTGCGCTACGCGGACCTGCGGGTGACGCCGGACGGGGAGTGGCTGGTCTGCGTGCGTGAGCGCGAGGCCGCGCCCGAGCACGTCAACGAGCTGGTCGCGCTGCCGGCCGACGGCTCGGCGGAGCCGCGGACGATCGTGAGCGGGCACGACTTCTTCGCCGCCCCGCGGGTGTCGCCCGACGGCGCGTCGATCTGCTGGCTCGCCTGGGACCACCCGCGGATGCCGTGGGAGGGCTGCGAGCTGTGGCTGGGCTCGTTCGGCATGGACGGGCGCGTGACGGACGCGCGGTGCGTGGCGGGCGGGCCGGCGGAGGCGATCGTCCAGCCGGAATGGAGCCCGGACGGCGTGCTGCACTTCCTCTCGGACCGCGGCGGCGGCTGGTGGAACCTGCACCGGCTCGGCGCGGGCGGCGAGGTCGAGCCGGTGACGGCGCTCGAAGCCGAGGTCGGCGGCCCGATGTGGGACTTCGGCGAGACCTGGTACGCCTTCCTCGGCGGCGGGCGGATCGTGCTCATCTACAGCTCGCGCGGGTTCGACCGGCTGGCGGTCGTCGAGCCGTCGGGCGAGCTGCGCACGGTGGAGACCGGGCTGACCGCGATCTCCGACGTCGCCGCCTCCGGCGAGGCCGCTGTGTGCGTCGCCGCGCCGCCGCACGCGCCGCCGGCCGTGGTCCTGGTCGACCTGGCCGACGGGTCATACGCGCCGCTGAGCGAGGCGGCGGAGACGCCGATCGACCCCGCCTACGTCTCCGCGCCGCGGCCGCTCGACTTCGAGACGACGGGCGGCGAGGTGGCGCACGCGCTGTTCTACCCGCCGGCGAACCCGGACTTCACGGGACCCCAGGACGAGCGCCCGCCGCTGCTCGTGCACGTCCACGGCGGCCCGACCGCCCGCGTCCGGCCGAAGCTGTCGCTGGTGTTCCAGTACTGGACCACGCGCGGCTTCGCCGTCGTCGACGTCAACTACGGCGGCAGCACGGGCTACGGCCGGGCCTACCGCGAGCGCCTGCACGGCACCTGGGGCGTCGTCGACACCGACGACGCGGTCAACGCCGCCCGCGCGCTGGCGGCGGCGGGCGACGCCGACGGCGAGCGCATGGCGATCACCGGCGGCAGCGCGGGCGGCTGGACGGTGCTCTGCGCGCTGGCCTTCCACGACGTCTTCGCCGCCGGGTCGGACCACTTCGGCGTCGCCGACCTGGCCGGCTTCGCGTCCGACACCCACAAGTTCGAGTCGCGCTACCTCGACTGGCTCGTGGGGCCGCAGACGCGCTCCCCGGCGGATCACGCCGACGACATCCGCGTACCGGTCATCGTGCTGCAGGGCGAGGAGGACCGCGTGGTCCCGCCCTCCCAGTCCGAGCGGATCGTCGCCGCCCTGGCCCGCAACGGCATCCCCCACGCGTACCTGACCTTCCCGGGCGAGCAGCACGGCTTCCGCCGCGCCGAGACGATCCAGCGGGTGATGGAGGCCGAGCTCTCCTTCTACGGGCAGGTGCTGGGGTTCGCGCCGGCCGGCGCGATCGAGCCGGTCGAGCTCAGGCGCTGAGCGCCGCCCGGACCGCGTCCTCGTCCTGTCGGCCCGTGCCGCCGCTGGCACCCATGCCGCCGATGACCGTGTCGCCGTCGAGGATCGGCAGGCCGCCGATCTGCGGCGTGAAGCGGCCGCCGGTGGCCGCGCTGATGGACGCCGAGAACGCGTGCAGGTCGGCCATCTTCTCGCCCTGGGCCGCGCTGGGGGCGCCGTAGGCCGCGGCCGTCCAGGCCTTCCCCTGCGCCACCTCGGGCGCGATCCAGGGGGCGCCGTCCATGCGGTGCAGCGCGACGAGGTGGCCGCCGGCGTCGACGACCGCGAACGCGAGCGCCAACCCCTCCGCGGCCGCGGCCCGCTCGCCGGCGGCGATCAGCGCGACGGCACGTTCCAAAGTGATCACGGCAGCCCTCCGTGCGGGACCTCGACGCGGGTGGTGAACAGGACCGCCTCGCGGGCCGCCTTACGCGCCGCCTCGGCGAAGTCGGGCGCCGAGCACAGCAGCAGGGTGCGCCCGTCCGGGCCGCCCAGCGCGCAGGCGAAGACCCCCATCCCTTCAGGCGGGTGGATCTCCTCGGCGATCTCGCCGCCCGGGGCCACGCGGCGGACCGGGCCGCCCATCGCGTCGGCCGCCCACACGTGGCCGTCGGCGTCGAGCGCGATGCCGTCGGGCGCGATCCCGCCGCCGGCGAGCATCTCGCCCAGCGGGCCCATCTCGGGCGTGGAAGAGAGCTGCGCCCAGACGCGGCGGTCGGTCAGCGACCCGTCCGGGGCGATGGTGAAGCCGGAGAGGCGCCCGCCCATCGTCTCGGCCACGATCAGCGTGTCGCCGTCGATCGCCGAGCCGTTGGGGAACATCAGCCCCTCGGCCGCCACGGTCACCGCCCCGTCGGGATCCACGCGCACGAGCTTCGCGTAGCGCGGCTCGCCGCCGGCCATCAGGTCGAAGCCGAAGTTGCCGACGTACGCGCGGCCCGAGCCGTCCACGACGATGTCGTTGAGGTGCCCGCCGCAGTGCTCGCTCAGGTCGGCGTGCTCGGACACCGAGCCGTCCGGCGCGCGCCGCAGCAGCTTGTGGTCGCGCATCGAGACGACCAGCAGCGAGCCGTCCGGCAGCCAGCCCAGCCCGGACGGTTGCCGCTCGACCCGCATGACCTCCTCGGAGCGCCCGTCCTCGCCGACGGAATAGACCGCGTGGTCATAAAAGTCCGACACGAACCAGCGGCCGTCGCGCCAGCGCGGCCCCTCGAAGAAGTGGCCGCCCTCGTAGAGCGCTGTCAGCTCTCTCTCCCCCATGTCCGGACCCTATCGCGCGCCGGTTTGCCGCCGCGCAGCCTTGGGCAGAGCGCTCGTCACAGGGGTTGCAAAGAAGGAGTCGCCTTCGGGCTCGCCGCGGCGATGGGCTTCGCCATCCTGCTGGTGCGCCGCAACGTGCCGGAGAGCCCGCGCTGGCTGTTCCTGCACGGCCACGACCGGGAGGCCGAGCGCGTCACCCAGGACATCGAGCGCCAGGTCGTGGCCGCCACGCACCAGGAGCTGATCCCGCCGCGCCGCACGATCCGCGTCAAGCAGCGCGGGCCGATGGGCATCGGCGAGATCGCCGGCGTGGTCTTCAAGATGTACCCGAAGCGCACGTTCGTCGGGCTCGCGCTGTTCACCGGCCAGGCGTTCCTCTACAACGCGATCTTCTTCACCTACGCGCTGGTGTTGACGGACATCTACCACGTCAACTCCGGCAGCGTCGGCCTCTACCTGCTGCCGTTCGCGGTGGGCAACTTCATGGGCCCGCTGCTGCTCGGCCGGTACTTCGACAGCATCGGGCGCAAGCCGATGATCGCCGGCACCTACATCCTCTCGGGGGTCCTGCTGATCATCACCGGCGTCCTGTTCTCCAACGGGACGCTGAACGCCACGACGCAGACCGTCTGCTGGTGCGTCATCTTCTTCTTCGCCTCGGCGGGCGCGAGCGCGGCCTATCTGACGGTCAGCGAGATCTTCCCGATGGAGACGCGGGCGATGGCGATCGCCTTCTTCTACGCCACCGGCACGATCGTCGGCGGCTTCGGCGGCCCGCTGCTGTTCGGCGCGCTGATCCAGAGCGGCGACCCGGGCCAGATCTTCATCGGCTACCTCGTCGGCGCCATCGTGATGATCGCCGGCGGGGTCATCCAGGCGACGATGGGCGTCGAGGCCGCCGGGCGCGACCTCGAGGACATCGCCCCGCCGCTGTCGGCCACCACCGACGAGCTCGACGAGCCCGGCGAGGAGGCCGACCCGTACACGCTCGGCCGCGGCGAGCAACGGGGCACCGAGCACGCGCCCCGCTTCGAGCGCGACGCCGCGCCGCAGGACACGACCACGCAGACGGGAGTGGATCGATGAGCGCCTACACCCCCTTCCCCAGCACCTCCTCGCGCGACCAAGAGGAGAGCGACTGGTGGCTGGACCGCGAGCTGTCGCTCATCTCGAACCTGCTGCAGGACAAGGGCGAGCTGGACAAGGACACCATCGGGGACACGCTTGGCTGCAAGTACTGGGGGCCGATGCGCTTCCGCAACGCGCTGCGCGAGGGGGTCAAGCGCGGCGCGTTCAGGAAGACCGGGCGTCAGCGCTACGCGCCCATGGACGGGTGAGCGCGCGCCCGATTCGCTAGCGTCGGAGCAAGGATGCTCCGGCTCAGCGTGCTCGACCAGTCGCCCGTCGCCGAAGGGACGACGGGCTCGCAGGCCCTGCACAACACGCTCGACCTCGCCCGGCTCGCCGACGCGCTCGGCTACCACCGCTACTGGGTGGCCGAGCACCACGGGGGCCCGTCGCTGGCCGGCCCGAGCCCGGAGGCGCTGATCGGGCCGATCGCCAGCGCCACCGAGCACATCCGCGTGGGCTCCGGCGGCGTGATGCTGCCCCACTACAGCCCGTTCAAGGTGGCCGAGACGTTCAGCCTGCTGGCCGGGCTGTTCCCCGGGCGCATCGACCTCGGGATCGGCCGCGCCGCCGGGACCGACCCGATGACCACGCACGCGCTGCAGCGCGACCGCAGCCGGGCGATGCCGGATGACTTCCCCGAGCAGCTGTCCGAGCTGCTGGCCTACTACGAGGACCGCATCCCGGCCGCCAACCCGCTCGCCCGGCTGGCCAAGGTGCTGCCCGGGCGGCCCGAGCTGCCCGAGGTCTGGCTGCTCGGCTCCTCGCCGCAGAGCGCGCTGTGGGCCTCCGACCTCGGCCTGCCCTACGCGTTCGCGGACTTCATCAACCCGCAGGGCGCGCAGATCGCCAAGCTCTACCGCGAGGAGTTCGCCGAGGAGCTGCGGCTGCCCGCGCCGCGCACCGCCGTGGCCGTCTGGGCGGTGTGCGCGGACACCGACGCGGAGGCGCAGCGGCTCGCGACCTCCAGCCGGATGACGTTCACGCTGCTGCGCCAAGGGCGGCTGATCCCCGTCCCGCCGCCGGAGACCGCCGAGCGCTTCCTCGCCTCCCAGGGCGACGGCCTGGCCGGCCGGCGGCGCACCATCGTCGGCTCGCCGGACACGGTCAAGGCGGGCATCGAGCAGGCGGTGGCGGAGTACGGCGCGGACGAGGCGATCGTCGTCACGATCACCTACGACCACGCCGCCCGCCGCCGCTCCTACGAGCTGATCGCCGAGGCGTTCTCGCTCAGCGCCCCCTCGCGCACCTCCACGAGCCGCTCGCAGCCGATCGCCTCCAGCAGCGCGTAGTCGTGTGACGCGACCACGAGCGTGCCGCGGTAGGTGCGCAGCGCCGCCTCGATGACCTCGAGCGTGTCGAAGTCGAGGTGGTTGGTCGGCTCGTCGAGCAGCACGAGGTCCGCGCCCGAGGCGACGATCGCCGCCACGTGGACCCGCGCCCGCTCGCCCGGACTGAGCCGGCCGAGCGGGCGGCCGATCGCCTCCGCGCCGAGCCGGTAGTGGGCCAGCAGCGTGCGGGCCTCGTCCTCGGGCAGTACGACCTGCTCCCGGAACCAGGCCAGCAGCGGCCGCCGCGCCGGCAGCCTTGCCGGCGTCTGGGGCAGCAGCCGGACCGGCGAGCGCACGTCGACCTCGCCCGCGTCCGGCGCCAGCACGCCGGCCAGCACGTGCAGCAGCGTGCTCTTGCCGCCGCCGTTGGGGCCGGTCAGGCCGACGCGCTCGCGGCCGTGCAGCGTGAGCGAGACATCGTCGAGGACGCCGGCGACCGAGACGCCGCGCAGCGCGGCCACGAGCCGCCGGCCGGGGTCGTCGGTCTCCATCCGCACGACGAACGCGGCCGGATCGCGGGGCGCGCGCACCCAGTCGGCGGACTCCATCTCGCGCCGCAGCCGGTGCTCGCGCGCCTTGGCCTTCTTGGCCACCTTCTTGGCGTAGCGCTTGAGCTTGGGCGCCTCGGCGCGGCTGACCGTGCGCTCGGTGTGCTCGGCGTAGCCGCTGGTGAGCCGGATGTCCTCGGCCAGCCGCCGGCGGCGCTTCTCCTGCGCCTCCACCAGCTGCGCGAGCCGCTCGCGCCGCCGCTCGCGCTCGGCCTTGTAGGCCGTGTAGCCGCCCTCGTAGCTCTCCAGCCCCTCGGCGGACAGCTCGAGGATGCGGCCGACCGTGGCGTCGAGGAACGCCCGGTCGTGCGAGACGGCGAGCAGCGTGCCATCGAATCGCGCCAGCCAGTCGGCCAGCCACGCGCGCCCCTCGGCGTCGAGGTGGTTGGTCGGCTCGTCGAGCAGCAGCACGGTCGGCTCGCCCAGCGTCACCGCCGCGAGCAGGCAGCGCGCGGCCTCGCCGCCGGACAGCCGGCCGAGCCGGGTCGCGCGGTCCAGGTGCTCGATCCCCAGCCGTCGCCGGGCCTCGTCCAGCCGCGCCTCGAGCGTCCAGCCGCCGAGCGCCTCGAAGCGCTCCTGGGCGTCGCCGTAGGCCTCCAGGTCGCCGCGGGCCAGCGCCGAGTCCAGCGCGACCCGCAGCTCCCACACCTCCCCGAGCGCCCGGCGCAACAGGTCGTCGATCGTGGCCCGCGGGTCGAGTACGTCCTGCGCGAGATAGCCGACGCGGTCGGCTGCACCGGCGGCCACCGCCCCGCGGTCGGGCCGGTCGGCGCCGGCCAGCAGCCGCAGCAGCGTCGTCTTGCCGACGCCGTTGACGCCGACGAGGCCGGCGCGCGCGCCGTCGTCGAGGGTGAAGGAGAGGGCGTCGAACAGCGGAGCGCCGTCGTGCGCCTTGGTGAGGTCGGTCGCCTTGAGCATGGTCGTCCTTTCCGCCGGACGCCACGGCACGCGCAGGCGCGAGGGAGCACCCACGCCACCGCACGCCCGGCTGTGTGCCGGGATTCATCGAGTGCGGTGGGCTGGCTACTCCACTGCGGCGAAGGGTAGATGATGCCGCCATGGATTTCGAGGAGCACGACGTCGGCGCGAGCTGGCTGTCCGGCGACGCTTTGTTCAAGGCGAGCCACGCGCTGGTGCACGACGGGCGCGTGTGGATCGTCGACCCGGTCGACGCCGGCGACGCGCTGGAGCGGGTGCGCGCGCTGGGCGAGCCGGCGGCGGTGCTGCAGCTGCTCGACCGCCACAACCGCGACTCCGCCGCGGTGGCGCAGCGGCTCGGCGTGCCGTACCACAAGGTCCCGGACGTCCTGCCCGACACGCCGTTCTCGCTGCTGACGATCGACTTCGGCCGCGGCTGGCACGAGCGCGCGCTGTGGTGGCCGGAGCGCGAGGCGCTCGTCGTCCCGGAGTCGATCGGCACCGCGCCGGCGTTCGCGGTGGGCCGCGGCCCGGCCGGCGTGCACCCGTTCCGCCGGCTCGCGCCGCCGATGTCCCTGCGCGCCTTCCTGCCCCGCGATCTGCTGGTCGGCCACGGCGCCCCGCTGCACGGCTCCGACGCCGCCGGCGGGCTGGTCGACGCGCTTGAGCACTCGCGCTCGGACCTGCCGCGGATGCTGCTCAAGGTCCCGTCGATGATGCGCGCCACGCTCGGCCGCCACTGAGGTAGCGTGCGCGCCATGTTCACCCTCGACCACGACCCGGTAGACGGCAGTCACCTCATCGTCGCCGCCGGCGAGCTCGACCTCGCCTCGACCTCGGAGATGAGCGCCATCTTCGCCATGGCCGCCGCCGGGCCGCAGGAGGCCGTGGTCCTGGACCTGATGGGGGTGGAGTTCATCGACTCCAGCGCGCTGGCCACGATCCTGCGCGCCGCCCAGCAGCTCGAGGGCGTGGGCAAGCGGCTGCACGTCGTCGCGCCGGACGGGCCGGTCCGGCGGCTGCTGGAGATCACGGGCACCGCGCAGCGCTTCACGCTGCACGGCACCCGGGAGCAGGCGTTCGCCTCCGCCTAGCGGCGTAACCTGCCCGGCGTGAGCGCCGGTCCTCGGCTGCCGCACTTCGCGCTGGTCAAGCTGCTCGCCGAGGCGGCCTCGCTGGAGCATGCGACGCCGCGGTTCATCGAGCTGATCGCCGGCGCGTTCGGCTGGAGCGCCGGCGCGCTGTGGCTGGCCGACGCCGAGGACCGCGTGCTCGTGTGGAGCGACGGCTGGACCGAGCGCGGCGACCTCGCCGAGTTCGCCGCGCGCTCGCGGCGGCTGACGTTCCCGCGCGGGCTCGGGCTGCCCGGGCGCGTGTGGGCGGACGGCGAGCCGGCCTGGGTCGCCGATGTCGCCGCCGACGCGAACCTCCCGCGCGCCGACCTGGCCGGCGCGCTCGGCCTGCGCGCCGCGGCCGCCATCCCCGTCTACGGCGACGAGGGCGTGCTGGGCGCGCTGGAGTTCCTCGGCCGCGAGCCGCGCGAGCCGGACGCCGAGGCGCTGGAGGCGATGCGCACGGCCGGCCGCCAGCTCGGCCAGTACCTCGAGCGCCGGCGGGCCGAGCGGCGCCTGCGCGACGCCGAGGCGCACGCCGCCTCGATCGTCCGCGGCGCGCTCGACTGCATCGTGCTGATGGACGCCACGGGCGTGATCCGCGACTTCAACCCCGCCGCCGAGGCGACGTTCGGGCACGCGCGGGACGACGTCGTGGGCCGCGAGCTGGCCGACGTGCTGATCCCGGAGCGCCTGCGGGAGGCGCACCGCACCGCGGTCGCCCGCTGCGTGGCCGGCCATCGCGGCCGGGTCCTCGACCGGCGGACCGAGCTCCCCGCGCAGCACGCCGACGGCACCGAGCTCCCGATCGAGCTGACCGTCACCCGGCTCCCCGGCGGCCTGTTCGCGGGCTGGCTGCGCGACGTGTCCGAGCGCCGGGCGGCCGAGCGCGAGCGCGAGGGGCGGCTGGCCGCCGAGCGCGCGGCCCGGCTGGCGGCCGAGGCGGCCGAGCGCTCGGCCCGGCACGTGGCCGAGACGCTCCAGCGCGGCCTGCTGCCGCCCAGCGTGGCCGTCCCGCCGGGCCTCGACGTCGCCGTCGTCTACCGGGCCGGCGGCGCGGGCGCCGACGTCGGCGGCGACTTCTACGACGCGTTCGCAGTCGGCCCGGACCGCCACGCCGTGGTGATCGGCGACATCCGCGGCAAGGGCGTGGAGGCGGCGGCGCTCAGCGGCCTCGCCCGCCAGACCCTGCGGGCGGCGGCGCGCAGCGGGACGGAGGGCGACCCGCGGGCCGTGCTGGGCACGCTCAACGAGGCGCTGCTGCGCGACCGCCCGGCCCGCGACTTCTGCACGGCCGCCTACGGGCTTCTCTCCGGCGACGGCGAGTTGATGCTCACGCTCGCCGGCCACCCGCCGCCGATGCTCCTGCGCGCCGCCGGCACGGTCGAGCCGGCCGGCCGGCCGGGCACGCTGCTCGGCGCGATCGAGGACCCGCAGCTGCACCCGGTGACGCTGCGGCTGGGCGCGGGCGACACGCTCGTGCTCTACACCGACGGCCTGATCGAGCTGCGCACGCCGTCCGGGGGCCGCCTGGGCGCGGACGGGCTCGCCGCCGCGCTGGCGGGCTGCGCGGGCCGCGGCGCCCAGGCGATCGCCGACACCCTCGTGGCCCGCACGCTGGACGCGCCCGGCCACCGCTCAGGCGACGACGTTGCGCTGCTCGTGCTCAGCGCACAGCGTCCCCCGTGAGCGCATCCAGGTCGGGCAGCCGCGCGTCGGCCAGCGCCAGCGCGTCGGCGGCCGGCGGGAAGTGCGGGTTCGGGATGGCGATGACCCGCATTCCCGCCGCGTGGGCGGAGCGCAGGCCGTTCTCGGAGTCCTCGATCGCGGTGCAGCCGTCCGGCGGCACGCCGAGCCGGCGCGCCGCCTCGAGGTAGACGTCCGGCGCGGGCTTGCCCCGGCCGACCTCCTCGGAGGACACGCTGGCGGCGAAGCAGCCGGTCACGCCCATCTGGTCCAGCACGAGGTCGATCACCTCGCGGTTGGACGAGGAGGCGAGCCCGAGCGCGAAGTCGTCGGCCAGCCGGCGCACCGCCTCGCGGGCTCCGGGCAGCAGCGGCAGCTCGCGGCGGTAGAGCTCGAGCATCGCGTCGACCACCTGCGCGTTGACCTGCTCCGGCGTGAGCTCCACGTGCAGCTCGTCGACCACGTAGCGCGACCACTCGGGCGAGCTCATGCCGAGCATGTCGCGCGTCGCCGAGTCCTTCCACGTGCCGCCGTGGCGCGCCACCACGTCGCGCCGCGCGGCGTCCCACACCTGCTCGGAGTCGACCAGCACGCCGTCGAGGTCGAAGACGACCGCCTCGATCACGCGGCGATCTTGACACGCGGACGCGCCACGTTGCGCAGGGCGTCCAGCAGTGCGCGCACCGCGGGGGCCGCCTCGGCGCCGGCGCGGCAGGCCGCGAACACGTAGCGGCAGGGCGGCTCGCCGGCCAGCGGGACGACCACCACGCCGGGCGGCGGCGCCGCCTGGGCCAGCCGCGGGACCAGCGAGACGCCGAGCTCCGCGGCCACGAGCGCCATCACCGCCTGCCAGTCGCCCGAGCGGTGGCGGATGCGCGGGCTGAAGCCGGCGGCGTAGCAGCCGGCGGCCAGCACCTCGTCGCACGACCAGCCGACCGGCGGCGCCACCCAGTCCTCGCCCGCCAGCGCGGCCAGCTCGATGCGCGCGTGTCCGGCCAGCGGGTGGCCGGCGGGCAGGACGGCGTCCAGTACGTCCGAGTGCAGCTCGGCGCGGTGGAAGCGCGCGTCGCCGCGCTGCGGCGCGGCCGAGCACTCCATGCCGAGGATCACGTCCTGCTCGCGGCGCAGCAGCGCCTCGACGGCGTCGGGCGTCTCCAGCTCGAGCACGCGCAGGCTGACCCGCGGCGCGGTGGCGCGCAGCTGCGCCGCGGCCGGCGCCAGCAGGCCGGCCAGCGCGGTCGGGAACGCCGCCACGCGCAGCTCGCCCAGCGGCTTCTCGGCCTGCGCGGCCAGGTCGCCCTCCAGGCGCTCGAGCTGCGCGAACAGCGCGTGGGCGTGCTCGAGCAGCAGCCGCGCGGCGCCGGTGAGGCGGACGCTCCGGCCGGCGGGCTCGAGCAGCGGGTGGCCGACCTCGCGCTCCAGCGCGGCGAGCTGCTGGGAGACGGCCGAGGGCGTCAGGTGCAGCGCGTCGGCGGCCGCGGCCAGCGTCCCGTGGTCGGCCACCGCCCGCAGCGCCCGCAGCTTCCTCAGATCGACCATGAAGCCCATCTTACGGGTACCGTCCAGAAACTCCACTCGCTCTGGTGTGTAGTCGCTGTCAGCCTGCGTGGCCATGCCCCGCCGCCACGTGATCGCCGCCGTCGTCGTCGCCGTCGTATGGGGCGTGAACTTCGTGGTCATCCACGTCGGCCTGGAGCACTTCCCGCCGCTGCTGTTCGCCGCGCTG
This sequence comes from Solirubrobacteraceae bacterium, assembly GCA_025935735.1. The sequence goes on from JAICUS010000012.1 coordinate 27,006, forward strand.
CGCTTCGCGCTGGTCGCGCTGGCGCTGCCGTTCGTCCCGCGCCCCCGCGTGCCGTGGCGCTCCGTGGCCGGCGTCGGGGTCTTCATGTGCACCGGCCAGTTCGCGCTGCTGTTCCTCGGCATGGCCCACGGCATGCCGGCCGGGCTGGCCTCGCTCGTGCTGCAGCTGCAGGCGGCGTTCACCGTCGCCCTCGCGGTGGCGCTGCTGGGCGAGCGGCCCGGGCGCTCCCAGCTCCTCGGCGGCGCGCTCGCGCTCGCGGGCATCGGCGTCATCGCCGCCGGCCGCGCGCAGGGTGTGCCGCTGGGAGCGCTCGCGGTGACCGTCGGCGCCGCCGCCTCCTGGGGCGTGGGCAACGTCATCACCCGCCACGCCCGCCCGCCGCACGCGCTCGGC
>JAICUS010000411.1 GCA_025935735.1 Solirubrobacteraceae bacterium
CACGTCACTCATCGGATCTCCTTGTCGGGGTCGCGGGGAATACGCACCGCGGCGGCGGCGGGTCATTACGCGAGGGTGACGACGAGCTTGCCGCCGGCCCGGCCGGCGTCCATGAGCCGGTGCGCGTCGGCGGTCTCGTCGGACGCGAGGACGCGCTTGGGCGCGGCGTCGAAGGCGCCGCAGCGGGATGCGGGAGCAGGAGAACGCCTTCCTCGCCTGCTCGTTCTGGATGGTCGAGGCGCTCGCCCGCGCGCGCCGCCTCGACGAGGCCGCCGAGACGATGGACGCGCTCGTCGGCCTGGCCACCGACGTCGGCCTCTACGCCGAGGAGATGGACCCGGCGGAGCGGCTCATGCGGGGCAACCTCCCGCAGGCCCTGACGCACCTCTCGCTGCTGAACGCCGCCGCGCTGTTCGCCGAGGCCGAGCGGGACGTGGCGGCGTCCTAGGCCGGCCGGCGCACCTGGTCGAGCAGCGCCGTCGCGGCGTGCACGGCCCGGACCATCGGCAGCTCGACGCCGGTGAGCTCGCCGAGCTCGAGGACGGCGGCGGAGAGCACGTCGAGCTCGAGCCGCCGCCCGGCCTCGAGGTCCTGCAGCATCGAGGTCTTGTGGTCGCCGACGGCGGCCGCGCCCTCGAGGCGGCGCTCGATCGACACGCGCGGCTCGCAGCCGAGCGCCCGGGCGAGCGCGAGCAGCTCCTCCATCATCGCGCCGACCAGCGCGCGGGTCTCCGGGAAGCCGCAGAGCTGGGCCATGGTCGCGCCCGTGAGCGCGCTCAGCGGGTTGAACGTGGCGTTGCCCAGCAGCTTGACCCAGATCTCCTCGCGCAGGTCGGGCACCACCCGGGCCTTGAGCCCGCCCGCCTTGAGCGCTTCGGCGAGCGCCGTGCAGCGCTCGCTCGCGGACCGGTCGGGCTCGCCGAGCGAGAGCCGGGTGCCCTCGATGTGGTGGACCACGCCGGGGGCCGCGAGCTCGGTCGCGGGGTAGACGACGCAGCCGATCGCCCGCTCCGGTGAGATGACCGCGCTGACCGCGCCGCCGGGGTCGACGCTCTCGAGGCGGTGGCCGTCGAGCGGGCCGCCGTGCGACTGGAAGTACCACCAGGGAATCCCGTTCTGGGCCGCGACGACCGCGGTCTCGGGCCCGAGCAGCGGCGCGAGCAGCTCGCCGGCGTCCGCATAGGCGTACGCCTTCAGGCCGAGGAAGACCGTGTCGACCGGGCCGATCGCGTCCGGCCGGTCGGTCGCGGGGACCTCGACGGTGAAGTCGCCGAGCGCGCCGGTGACGCGCACGCCGTCGCGGCGCATCGCCTCCAGGTGCGGGCCGCGGGCCACGAGGTGGGTCTCGGTCCCGCCGCGGGCCAGGCACGCGCCGACGAACGCGCCGATCGCCCCCGCGCCGACGACCGCGACCTTCACGAGCCGAACGCGCCGGCCAGCGTGTTGCGCTGGATCTTGCCCGTCGGACCCTTCGGGATCTCCTCCACCACGTGGATGCGGCGGGGGACCTTGAACGCGGCCAGCCGCTCGGCGCAGAACGCGCGCAGGTCCGCATCCGAGACCTCGGTCGCGACGACCGCGGCATGGACGACCTCGCCCCACTTGGCGTCCGGCACGCCGAACGCCACCGCCTCGCGGACGCCGGGATGCGCGAGCAGCGCCTCGTCGATCTCGCGCGGCGCGATCTTCTCGCCGCCGCGGTTGATCAGCTCCTTCAACCTCCCGTCGAGGGTGAGGTAGCCGTCAGGGGACAGCCGGCCGAGGTCGCCGGTGCGAAACCAGCCGTCGCGGAAGGAAGCGGCGTTGGCCTGCGGGTTGTTCAGATAGCCGTCGACCACGCCGGGGCCGCGGACCGCGACCTCGCCGGCCTCGCCCGGCGGCAGCGGCGACCACTCGGCGTCGAGGATCGCCACCTCGGCGCCCGCCGACACGCCGACCGTGCCGGGGCGGCGCGCCGCCGGCGGCAGCGGGTTCGTGGTCATCTGGTGCGACGCCTCGGTCATCCCGTAGGCCTCGACCACCGGCACGCCGAAGCGCTCCTCGAGCCCTTCCCACAGCGACGGCGCCAGCGCCGAGGAGCACGAGCGCACGAAGCGCAGCGTCCCCGGACCGCCGTCCGGCGCGGCGGGCAGCCTGCCCAGGATCGTCGGCACCGCCGAGAACCAGGAGATCCCGTGCGCGCGGACGTCCCGCCAGACCGTGCCCGGGTTCGGGCGCGGCGGGACGACGACGCGGCCGCCCGCGGTGAGCGCCGCCAGCGTCGAGGCGACGAGCCCGTGGATGTGGAACAGCGGCATCAGGCAGTACGAGCGATCGTCCGGACCGAGCCCGTAGGTCGCGGCGATGGTGCGCGCGGAGGCGGCGATGTTGCGCTGGCGCAGCGGCACCGCCTTCGGCCGGCTCGTCGTGCCGCTCGTGTGCAGCAGCAGCGCGACCGCGTCCGGGTCGGGCTCCGGCGGCGGCGCACCCTCCGGCGCGCCGGCCAGCACCGGCGACGGCCCGGCGCCCATCGCGCACAGCGGGATGCCCGCCGACCGGCCGACCGCCTCCGCCGCCGCGTGCCCGTCCGCGCCCACCACGAGCGCCACCGGCGGCCGGTCCTCGAACCCCGCCGCGATCTCGTGCTCGCGCAGCGCCGGGTTCACCGGCATGGCGATCGCCCCGGCCCGCACCACCGCCAGGAACGCCAGCACCGTCTCGCCCGAGTTGGGCATCGCGATGCCGACGCCGTCGCCCGGGCCGGCGCCGGCGGCGGCCAGCTGCCCGGCCAGCCGGTCGACCGCGGCGCGCAGCTCGGCGCCGGACAGCTCCCAGCCCGCGGCCAGGTCGATCAGTGCGGGCCGGTCGGACCCGTGGATCAGCGTGGGGATGTTGTCGCGCATGGTCGGTCCCATTTCACAGTGTCACCCGACGGCCGCCGCGCCATCCGCGCGGAAGTCGCTGCCGGCGCCGGGCCCGCCGGCCAGCCAGATCGCCTGCGCGTGGCCGAGCCACTCGCTGCCGCGCGGCAGGCTCAGCGCGTGCAGCGTCGCCCGCGACAGCGCGTCGCGGGCCGGGTCGGCGCAGCCCTCCTCGATGCGGATCATGTCGTCGCGCTCGCCGATCTCCATCCCGCCGACGATCCAGCGCGGGGCGTCGACCGCGTCCTGCGGCGGCTGGCCGTCAAGCAGGCCGAGGAGCACCTGGACGTGGATCTGGGCGTGGACCTTCCCGCCCATCGTGCCCAGGATGCCCACGAGCCGTCCGTCGCGCTCGACCATGACCGGCATCAGCGTATGCGCCGGGCGGCGGCCGGGCGCGAGCGCGTTGGGGTGGGCGTCCTCCAGTGAGAAGCCGGCGCCGCGGTTCTGCAGCACGACGCCCGTCTCCGGCTCGAGGATCTCCGCCCCGAAGGAGTGGAACAGGCTCTGGATGAGCGACACCGCCCAGCCGTCGCCGTCCCAGGCGACGATCGCGGCGGTGTCGCCGTTCGGGGTCGCGTTCGCCTGCACGGTGGCCGCGAGCCGGTGGCCGCCGGCGGCGCGCCGCGCCGCGGCGACCAGCTCGGCGACGTGCGCGTCGCCCAGCCAGGCCTCGCGGTCGAACGGCGCGCGCCGCGGGTCGCCGAGCAGCGTCGCGCGATCGTGGTCGCCCAGCCGCAGGATCTCGGCCAGCAGGCCGGCGTCGGCGCCGAGCGGGTCGGCGAGGTCGGCCGCCTCCAGCGCCGCGAGCGCCTGCAGGACGAGCAACCCCGAGGAGTTCGGCGGGCTCGTCAGGACGTCGAGGTCGAGGAACGGCCCGCGCAGCGGCGCCCCGCTCTCCGGGGCGTAGTCCCGCAGGTCGGCGGCCGTGACGTGCCCGCCCGCGGCGGCCAGGCGGTCGACGATCGCCCGCGCGATCGGGCCGTCGTAGAACGCGGCCGCGCCGTCGGCGGCGAGCGTGCCCAGGGTGCGGGCGAGCGCGGGCTGGCGCAGCCGGTCGCCGGCCGCGAGCCGCCGGCCGCCGGGGGCGAAGACGTCGGCCAGGCCGCGGTCGCGCATCGCCGCCGCGGCGATGGCGTCGGCCAGCCCCGGGGCGACGGCGACGCCCTCCTCGGCGTACGCGATCGCCGGCTCGAGCGCGCGCGCCCAGGGCTCCAGCGCGCCGAGCGCGTGGATGCGCTCCCAGCCGGCGACGAGCCCGGGCACGGTCACCGTCTGCGCCCCGGTGATCGGCATGGCGCGCAAGGCGTGCCGGTCGGCACCGCTGCCGGCCGGCCCGCTGGCGTTGACGCTGACCGTCTCGCCGCCCGGGGTGCGCACCAGCGCGAACAGGTCGCCGCCGAGCGCGCAGTTGTGCGGGTAGGTGACGGTGAGGACGGCGGCGGCGGCCAGCGCGGCGTCGAGGGCGTTGCCGCCGCGCGCGAACGCCGCCGCGGCGGCGTCGGTGGCCGGGCGGTGCGGCGTGGCGACCGCGTGCGGGGAGCGCGCCATCGCTAGACGATCCGGGCGAGGAACTCGCGGGTCCGGGCGCCGGCGGCCGCGGAGAAGATCCGCTCGGGCGGGCCCTCCTCGACGATCGCGCCGTCGTCCATGACGACGATGCGGTCGGCGGCGGTCTTCGCGAACGCCATCTCGTGTGACACCACGACCATCGTCATGCCGTCGTCGGCGAGCTCGCGCATGACGCCGATGACCTCGCCGACCATCTCCGGGTCCAGCGCGCTCGTCGGCTCGTCGAAGAGCATCAGCGCCGGGCGCATGGCGAGCGCGCGGGCGATGGCGACGCGCTGCTGCTGGCCGCCGGAGAGCTGGGAGGGGTGGGCGTCGCGCTTGTCGGCGAGCCCGACGCGCTCCAGCAGCTCCGCGGCGCGCAGCCGGGCCGCCGCGCGGTCGACGCCGCGCACGCGGACCGGCCCGAGGCACACGTTCTCCAGCGCGGTCATGTGCGGGAAGAGGTTGAAGCGCTGGAAGACGAAGCCGATGTCCTCGCGCTGGCGGGCGATGTTGCGCGGCGTCTCCTCGCGCAGCGCGCCGCCGCGGCCGGCCCGGTAGCCGACGGGGTGGCCGTTGACCTCGATCCGGCCCGCGTCGATGCGCTCGAGGTGGTTGATGCAGCGCAGCAGGGTCGTCTTGCCCGAGCCGGACGGGCCGATGATCACGACGGTCTCGCCGTGGCGCACCTCCAGCGACACGTCGCGCAGGACGACCAGCTCCCCGAACGCCTTGTGCACCCCGTCCATGCGCAGGATCGGCCCGTCGCTCATCGCGCGCCCCGCGCCGCGCCGAGCTCGATCCCCGTGCCGGAGCCGAACAGCCGCCGGCCGAGGCCGGCCGCGCGGACCTCGCCGCTGCGGGCGGCCAGCCGGCGCTCGATCCAGCTCTGGATGAAGCCCCAGATCGTCGTCAGCGCCAGGTAGTAGACCGCGGCGGCGAGGAAGATCTCGAACGTCCGGAACGTCGTCGAGTTGAGCTCCTGCGCGTTGAGGAAGAGCTCCTCCACCCCGATCACGCTCAGCAGCGACGTGACCTTCATCATGTTGTTGAACTCGTTGCCGAGCGGCGGGATCATGATCCGCACGGCCTGCGGCAGCACCACGAAGCGCATCGCGCGGCCGCGCGTCATGCCGAGCGACTCGGCCGCCTCCAGCTGGCCGG
>JAICUS010000890.1 GCA_025935735.1 Solirubrobacteraceae bacterium
CACGGGCTCGGCGTGTTCATCCGCGCCCCCTACTGCTCGATCCCCGCCGACAACCGCGCGCTGGGCACCGGCTCGACCTCCGGGGACTGCGCGCTGCTGGTCACCGACGTGTTCGGCGGGGCGCTGATCCGGTTGAAGGTCGCCTTCATCGCCGGCATCGTGCTCTCCGCCCCGCTGTGGCTGTTCCAGATCTGGCGGTTCATCACCCCCGGGCTGAAGTCCCACGAGAAGCGCTACGGGCTGACCTTCGTGGGCGCCTCGTCGGCGCTGTTCGCCCTGGGCGCGGTGCTGGCCTACTACTCGCTCAAGGCGGGGCTGACCCTGCTGATCGGCCTGGCCGGCAACAACGTGGCGGTCGCACTGACCGCGCAGGACTACCTGGGCTTCGTCACCTCGGTGCTGCTCGCCTTCGGCGTCTCGTTCGAGGTGCCGCTGCTGCTGGTGGCGCTGAACCTGGTCGGGGTGCTGTCCTACGACCTGCTCAAGCGCTCACGGCGGTGGATCTTCTTCCTGACCATCGTGTTCGCCGCGTTCATCACCCCGACGCAGGACCCGTTCACGATGCTGCTGATGGCGCTGCCGATGTGCCTGCTGTTCGAGGTGGCCATCCAGATCGCGCGGGTGGTCGACAAGCGCCGCGCCCGCCGCGCCGCCGTCGAGTCCTTCCACGACGTCGGCGACGACGAGGCCTCACCGCTGGACGCCGCCCCGTCGTCCCTCGACGACCCCACGACGACACCGACCCGCGGCTGAGCGTGGACGTCGCGGTCCTCGTCAGCCCGTCGGCCGGCCGCGGCCGGGCGCGCGCGGCCACGGACGGCGTGCTCGGCGCGCTGCGCGCCGGCGGGCTCCGCCCGCAGGTGCTGGACGCGACCGGCCGGGAGGACGCCGAGCGCCTGGCTGCGAAGGCGGTGGCCGGCGGAGCCTCGGCCGTGGTCGCCGTCGGCGGGGACGGCACCGTGCACGCGGCGCTGCAGGCCGTCGCCGGGACGACGACGCCGCTGGCCGTGGTGCCGGCCGGCACCGGCAACGACCTGGCGCTGGCGCTGGGCGTCCCGGCCGATCCCGTGGCGGCGGCCACGGCGGCCGCGGCCGATCTGGTGGACGGGCGGACGACGGCGATCGACGCCGGACGCACCGCCGACCGGTGGTGGACCACCGTGCTGTGCTGCGGCTTCGACTCCGCGGTCTCCGACCGGGCCAACCGGCTGCGCTGGCCCCGCGGGCGGCGCCGCTACGACGTGGCGATCCTGGCCGAGCTGGCCCGGATGCGCAGCCACGAGGTGACGCTCGTGCTCGACGGCGAGCAGACCACGGTGCCGGTCACGTTGATCGCCGTCGGCAACACCTCCACGTACGGCGGCGCGCTGCGGATCTGCCCGGGCGCGCAGCCGGACGACGGATTGTTCGACGTCACGGTCGTCCAGGCGATGACCCGCCGGCAGCTGGTGAGCGAGCGGCCGCGGCTGGCCGCCGGGACGCACGTGGACCACCCGCTGGTGAGCGTGCACCGCGTGCGGCGGG
>JAICUS010000418.1 GCA_025935735.1 Solirubrobacteraceae bacterium
AGGGTCAAAGTGAGGCGGCCCTCGAGCACCGTCAGGGCCTCGTGGGTGCGCTCGTGGACGTGGCCGGGGAGGCCCGGGCCCTTGGCCATCTCGACCGTGGTCATGGTGACCTTGCCGCTCGTCTGCTCGGCGCCCACCAGCAGCGTCTGCAGCTGCCCGGCGAGCGCGTGCCGCGGGCCCTCGCCGCAGCGCAGGAAGTACGCGCGCACGTCGGAGGGGAGCGTGTCGTCGGGCGCGTCGGCCGCAGCGGGCGCGTAGGACGCGTCGGGGCGGTACTTCATGCGGAACTCGACCTCGGCGCGCCCGAACTTCTCGAACGGCGGCGGTCCCTTCGGGCCGGCCGGGAAGCACGGGGCGGGGAACGGCTCGCCGGTCAGGTCGAAGAAGCGGTCCCAGCCGCCCGGGACGATCGGGCCGACGAACGTGGAGTAGTGGCCGCGCAGCTGGTAGGCGTGCAGCGTGCCGGGCGGGATGTAGCCGAAGTCGCCCGGGGCGAGCACGCGGCTCTCGTCGTCGGCCCACAGCTGCACGTGGCCGCGCAGCACGTAGAAGAACTCGTGCTCGTTGTCGTGGTAGTGCAGCGGGATCGGGCGCTCGGCGCGCGGGCCGTCGAGCGTCATGACCGACATCGCGCCGCCGGACTCCTCCGCGCCGACCAGCGCGCGGCCGACCTCGCCGAGCAGCACGTGCGCCCGTCCGCTGCCGGCCTCGATGACGTACGGGACCGGCTCGCCCGGCAGGACGGTCACGGGCAAGGCGTCGGCGAGGTGGCTGCTCATGGCGAAACTGTACACACTTCAAGCAACTGTCGTCAACTCTCCCGCCGGCCATTCCGGGTCCTCGCCGTGGAGGAAGCGGCCCCATTGCCGCTGCACCCAACAAGACACCCGGCGGGTGTCCGCGTCGTCGGCGAGGTAGTGGCGGCCGACCGAGCTCCCGAAGGTGCCGAACAGCAGCGGCACGTCGACGGTGTGCAGCGCGCCGAGCCGCGGGTCGGGCGAGCCGTGGTCGACGCGGAACAGGTGCACGCGCCCGCCGGCCGCCGCGCGAGCGCGCGCCCAGCGCTGCGTCGGCTCGGTGAACAATTCGCGGGTGACGCGCGCCACCTGCTCGTCGGGCGCCTCGCGGCCGCCGGTGCGCAGCAGGAAGGTGGCCTCGTCGCGGGTCGTGCCCACCAACACGGGGATGTCGAGGCACGCGTCCGGGCGCTCGAGCGGCGCGAACGGGAGCGTCTCGGGGTCGAGCGTGGGCCAGGCGGCGCCGCGCGTGCCCGCCCACTCGCCCTCGCGCAGCAGGGCCTCGTGGGCGGCGACGATGTCCGCGGCCGGAGCGGCGCGCAGATCCACGCGGGCCGCGAGGTCGCGGGCCCAGCGGCGGCCGCGCTCCGGGTCGTTCGCGGCCTCGGGGAGCGGCGGCGAGTGCAGGACGGCGCGGGTGAACAGACCGGACGCGGCCGGGCACGCCAGCAGGTCGGCCGCGTTCGCGGCGCCCGCGGACTGGCCGCCCATCGTCACCCGCTCCGGGTCGCCCCCGAAGGCCGCGATGTTCGACCGCACCCACCGCAGCGCGGCCACGTGGTCGAGCAGCCCGAGGTTCGCCACCGGGGCGGCGAGCCAGCCGAGCGACCCCAGCCGGTACGTGAACGTGACCACGACGACATCCGCCGCCACCGCCAGCGCGGCGCCGTCGTAGATCGGCGAGCCCGTCCAGCCGATCGTCCAGCCGCCGCCGATCGACCACACGAGCACGGGACGCGCGCGACCGCCGGGCGGCGGCGCCCAGACGTTCAGGGACAGGCAGTCCTCCGAGCCCGGCGGCGTCGGCCCGTGCGCGAACCGGGAGATCGGGCGCGACGGCTGCGGCGGCGGCGGCCCGAACGCCCCCAGCGACTCGCCCGTCCACGGCAGCACGTCCGGGCGGCCGAGCCGCTCCGCGCGCGCGTACCGGATGCCGAGCTCAGCGACGGCGCTTGGGGCGGCCACGCACGTCCTCGAGCGTCTGGCGCAGCCGCGCCGGGTCATAGCCCGGCTCCAGCAGCTCCATCACGTCGAACGCCGTCCGCGACAGGTGATCGGCCATCAGCGCCGCGGTGGCCTCGCGGTCGCCGGCCTTGCAGGCATCGAGGATCTCCCGGTGCCCGGCGGTCAGCCAGGCCTCCGACGAGCGCGCGATGTGCACGCGGCGGTAGCGCTCGGCGTGGTCGGACAGCTGGCCGAGCATGGCGTTCACGCGCAGCCCGGCCGGGGCGGTCAGCCCGCGGTGGAACGCGCTGTGCGGCGCCTGCCAGCGCGCGTAGTCGCCGGCCTCCGCGAAGTGGGCCATCTCCGCGAGCCGCCCCTCCAGCGCGGCCACGTCCTCCGGGACCAGGCGCCCGACGGACAGCCGCACGGCCTCGGTCTCCAGCGCCACGCGCATGACCACGAGCTCCTCGAGGTCGCTCGCCGAGATCGGCCGCACGGTCACCCGCCGGTTGGCCTGCGCGTCGACGAGCCCCTCGCTCTGCAGCATCCGCAGCGCCTCGCGCAGCGGCGTGCGGCTCACGCCCAGGTCCTCGGCCAGCGCGACCTGCGACATCGCCGTGCCCGCCGAGATCTCACCCGTGAGGATCGCCTCCCGCACGCGGCGGTAGACCTGCTCGACGCTGTCGCGCCGCGCGGGCGTGTCGGTCTGCGCGCTCATCCGTGGTCAGCGTAGGTGATGGGTCGGCCGAACACGCCGTCGGGATCGCGCCGGCGCTCGACCTCGTCCAGCCGCGCGCGGTGCGCGTCCGAGAGGAAGCGGTCGGGCCGGCGCGCGAGGTCGGAGTCGCCGACATAGACGCCCTCGCCGACCGCGGCGAGACGGGCGTGCGCGCCGTGGACCCATGAGCGCATGCGCTCGTCGTCGGCCGGGTCCGACCAGATGGCGTAGGTGGCCAGGTAGACGTCGTGCTCGAGCGAGAACGCCATGTCGGGCAGCTCGCGGGTCGGCGCCCAGCCGTACCAGATCGAATACGAGCGCTCGGGCAGCTCGGCATAGACCTCGCGCAGCAGCGGGTACAGCGTCGCCGCGTCGGCGTCGGTCCACTGCGAGTCCGCGGCGTAGCGCCGGCCGGCCGGGTTCTGCGCGGCCTGGGCGAGGTTCTCCTGGGCGATCGTGGTCGGGCCGCGGTCGTGCGCGAGCGCGTGCCGCGCCAGCGGCCCGGACGAGAACGGCGCGAGCAGCCGCGCGGCCTGCGACTCGTCCGGGGCGGCCACGGTCGTGTGCAGCAGCAGCGCCTGGCGCGTAGCCGCCATGACCGGCTCGACCGCCGCGTCGAGCGCCGGCAGCAGCTCGTGCAGCCAGTGCAGCAGCGGCTCGAGGTGCGCGGCAGAGAAGCGCCAGGTGTCGTGGAACATCGGCAGCGCCGGATGGGTGCGCAGGTGGAAGCGCACCACCACTGCGCAGAACTCCGGCCCGGCGCCGCGCGCCGCCCAGAACAGGTCGGCGTTCTCGTCGACCGACGCGTGCACGAGCTCGCCCTCGGCGGTGACGACGTCGAGGCCGACCACGTTCTCGCACCCCCAGCCCCAGAGGCGGCTGTTCCAGCCCTGGCCGCCCTGGAGCAGGAAGCCGCCGAGCCCGACGCCGCCGCAGTGGCCACCGGTGAACGTCCGCCCCCGCGCCGCCAGGAACGGCGCGAGCTCCTCGCCGCCCTTGATCGCCGGCGACACCACCGCGACCTCGCCGTCCAGCGCGATCTCGCGCAGGAAGCCGAGGTCGATGAGCAGCGCGCCCTCGCGCACGCTCCAGCCGGCCCAGCTGTGCCCGCCGGAGCGCACGGACACGCCCCAGCCCTTGGCCCGGGCGAGCCGCACGGCCTCGCCGACGTCGCCCGCCGTCTCCGGCTGCGCCACGGCCGCGGGGACGCGGTCCGGCTTGCGGCCGTTGAAGATCCGCCCGTAGGCCGCCTCGGCGAACCCGGGCTGCTCGCGCGTCACGAGCCTCACCGGCGCTCCACCAGCTCGACGAGGTTGCCCTCCGGGTCGGCCAGGAACGCGAAGCGCACGCCCGGCTCCGGCGACGGCCGGGGCGCCAGCCGCTCGCGCGCGCCCGCGGCGACCGCGCGGTCGAACAGCGCGCCGATGTCCGGCGCGCTGACCGCCACGTGCCCGTAGCCGTGGGTGGCCAGCGCCATCAGCGGGCCGTCCGCGCGCGGCCCGGGCACCGAGCCGGGGCGCTCGAACAGCTCCAGGCGGCCGCCGCTCTCCAGCCGCAGCATCGCGCCGCGGATGCCGTCCGGCAGGTCGAACTCGAGCTCGACGGCGAAGCCGAACGCAGCGCCGTAGAACGCCGCGGAGGCGGCGAGGTCGGCCACCGACAGGCCGGCGTGGTCGAGCGCGACCGTCATCGCAGGACGGGCGGGGTTGTCGCCGCCGCCCGCGCGGCGAGCCGGCGGCGCGACAGCCGCGCCCACAGCTTCACCAGCGGCGGCGGCGGGGCGGCCGCGATCCCGTCCGGCTGCTTGATCGCGGTCAGCGTGAGCGCGAGGCCGGCCACCACGAGCTGGTACTTGCCGATGTTGAACGCCTTGTCGAGCGCGGTGACCATCAGCCCGGTGCCGGAGAGCATGATCCCGGCCACCACCGCGCCGGCGATCCGCCCGACGCCGGCCACGTAGGTCACGGCGAGCAGGCTCAGGGACGTGAACACGGCGAACGAGGGCGGCGAGATCGTCTGCTGGTCGTAGGCGAACAGCGCGCCGCCGAGGCCGGCGATGAACGCCGACAGCCCGAAGGCCAGCAGCTTCGTGCGGGCGACGTCGATGCCGACGGCCGCGGCGGCGCGCTCGTTGGAGCGCACGGCGATGAACATCCGCCCCGCGGGGGCGTTGCGCAGCCGCGCGACGAGCAGTCCGACCAGGCAGACGATGGCCAGCACGACCACGCCGAAGATCACCCGCGGATAGCTGTCGCCGTGCGCGATCCCGAGGTCCCAGCCGAGCAGCGTGGGGGAGGGCACCCTGCTGCCGGCCAGGCCGCCGCTGAAGCCCTCGTCGTTGAACAGCAGCGCGTCGATGGCGAACGCCGCCGCCAGCGTGACCACGGCGAGGTTGACGCCGCGCAGCCGCAGCGCCGGCAGGCCGATCAGCACGCCCAGCGGCACGGCCACCAGCGCGGCGGCCAGCGGCGCCAGCGGGAAGCCGAGCCCGAGCCCGCCGGAGATGTGCACGAGCATGAACGCGCTCAGGCCGGCGAACGACATCTGGGCGAGCGACACCTGGCCGACGTAGCCGGTGAGGACGGTCAGCGACAGCGAGAGGCAGACGCTGACCAGCGAGACGATGAACGCCGCGCGCAGCGAGCCCTGCAACACGAACAGCACGACGACGCCGGCGGCGAAGCAGGCCGCGGTGGTCGTGTAGGGCCGCGAGGGCCGCCCCAGCGACGGGTTGCGCAGCTCGCCCACCGTCCCGCGCGCGCCCACCCCGCGCGAGAGCAGCGTCATGGCGACCATGATCAGCAGGAACGGCAGCGCCTCCGGCAGCCCCTGCTGCGG
>JAICUS010000471.1 GCA_025935735.1 Solirubrobacteraceae bacterium
GGGTCGACCGGCAGGCAGTGGCCGCCCATCCCCGGGCCCGGGTCGAAGCGCATGAAGCCGTACGGCTTGGTCGCCGCGGCGTCGACCACCTCGCGGATGTCGATCCCCATGCGGTCGGCGAGCATCGCCATCTCGTTGACCAGCGCGATGTTGACCGAGCGGAAGATGTTCTCCAGCAGCTTCGACATCTCGGCGACCTCGGGCGTGGAGACCGGGACGAGCTGGTCGCACACGTGCCCGTAGACGGCGAGGGCGCGTTCGGTGCACTGCGCCGTCAGGCCGCCCACGATCTTCGGCGTGGTGCGCAGCGTGTAGTCGGTGCGGCCCGGGTCGACCCGCTCGGGCGAGAAGGCCAGCGCGAAGTCCTCGCCGGCCCGCAGCCCGGACTCCTCCAGCAGGGGCACCATGTGCTCGCGGGTGGTGCCCGGGAACGTGGTCGACTCGAGGATCACCACCTGGCCGCGCCGCACGACGCCGGCCAGCGACTGGGCGGCGGCCAGCAGCGGCCCCAGGTCGGGCTCGCGATTGCGGGTCAGCGGCGTGGGGACGCAGACGAGGATCGCCTCGGTCTCGTGCAGCTCGACGAAGCGGGTGGTGAACTCGCAGCGTTCCAGCGCCGCGGCCAGCCGCGCGTCCGGGATGTCCTCCACGTGCGAGCGCCCCTGGTTGAGCGCCGCCACCCTGCCGGCGTCGACGTCGATCCCCACCACGTCGCAGCCCGCCTCGGCGAACGCCACGGCCAGCGGCAGGCCGACATAGCCCAGCCCCACGATGCCGATCCTCATGGCGAACAGCCTAGCCAGCCAGCAGATCCAGGTCCGAGCGCACCATCAGCCGGATGAGCTCCTCGAAGCTCGTCCGCGGCTCCCAGCCGAGCTCGCGCTTGGCCTTGCCCGCGTCGCCCACCAGCATGTCGACCTCCGCCGGGCGCCTGAAGGCATCGTCGATGCGCACGTGCGGCTCCCAGGGCAGCCCGGCCTCGTCAAAGGCGATCTCCACCAGCCGCCGCACGGTGTTCGTCCGGCCGGTGGCGATCACGTAGTCCTGCGGCTCGTCCTGCTGGAGCATCAGCCACATCGCCTCGACATAGTCCTTGGCGTAGCCCCAGTCGCGCTGGGCGTCCAGGTTGCCCAGCGCCACGTGGTCGCGCAGGCCGAGCTTGATCGCCGCGGCGTGCCAGGTGACCTTGCGGGTGACGAACTCCAGCCCGCGCCGCTCGCTCTCGTGGTTGAACAGGATCCCGGAGGCGGCGTAGAGGTCGTAGGACTCGCGGTAGTTGACCGTGATGTGGTGCCCGTAGACCTTCGCCACGCCGTAGGGCGAGCGCGGGTAGAACGGCGTCTGCTCGGTCTGCGGCGTCTCGCGCACCTTGCCGAACATCTCGCTCGATGACGCCTGGTAGAAGCGCGCGCCCGGGCAGGCCTCGCGCAGCGCCTCCAGCATCCGCGTGACCCCCACGCCGGTGAACTCGGCGGTCAGCGTCGGCTGGATCCAGGAGACGGCCACGAACGACATGGCCGCGAGGTTGTAGACCTCGTCCGGCCGCGCCGCCCGCAACGCGTCGACGAGCGAGCGCTCGTCCAGCAGGTCGGCCTGGTGGAGCGTGATCCGCTCGCGCAGGTGCTCGATGCGGTCGAACTTCTCCGTCGAGGCGCGCCGGACCATCCCGTGCACGTCGTAGCCCTTCTCCAGCAGCAGCTCGGCGAGATAGGAGCCGTCCTGGCCGGTGATGCCGGTGATCAGGGCGCTCGGCACTATCTCCTCTCGGCTTCGTTGGGCACGCGCACGACGGCGCCCACGGGCCCGCGGCCGGCGGGAGGGAGCTGCGGCAGGCCGGGGCCGCCCAGGTTGAAGCCGCCGGTGGCGAAGCGCCGGCCGGTGTCGACCAGGCCGCCGAGCGCCACGGCGACCGCGGCGACGAACCCGAGATACAGCGCGGGCTGGGCGTGCATGGGCGAGGACAGCGGCGGCGGGTCGACGATCCGTCGCAGGATCAGCAGCCCGACGATCACGCCGAGCGCGGTCCGGACCAGCAGCACCCAGCGCACCTGCGCCACCACCGTCGTGGCGAGCGTGAGCACGGCGCCGGCGCCGACCACCCAGCGCAGCCGCGGGAACGTCCGCCAGCCCGTCCAGGCCTGCATGCCGGTGGGACGGTCGACGTGGTACCAGATCAGGGCGAGCGAGACGAGCAGCAGCACGGCCCCGCCGGCGCTGAGCAGCCGCCCCGTGTTCGGCTTCATCATCGGTTTGACCTCCGGTCGGGGAAGCCCCCGAGGCTAGCGGCCGCCAATGAGCCCTCCCGCACGCGCAGCCACTCCGCGGTCTGGGCGATCCCCTCCTCGACGCCGATCCGGGCGCGCCAGCCGAGCAGCCGCTCGGCCTTCTCGACCGACGGCCAGCGCCGTACGACGTCTACGGCGAAGCTCGGCAGGTGCTCGAGCTCGAGCTCGTCGGGGTCGTTGCCGCACGCCGCCCAGCACAGCCGGGCGATCTCGGCCACGGTCAGCTCCTCGCTCGCGGAGATGTTGAAGTCCTCGTTCAAGCCGGCGTCGGCGGCCGTGGCCGCCACGATCCCGTCGGCGATGTCGTCGACGTGGGTCAGCGTGCGGGTCTGCTCGCCGGTGCCGAAGATCGGCAGCGGGCGCAGGCCCCGCAGGGACTTCCGGAGGAGGTCGGGCACGGCGTGGGCGATGCCGGGCTCGTCCTCGGGCATCTCGCCCGGGCCGTAGGCGTTGAACGGCCGGCAGATCGTGTACGGCAGCCCGTGCTCGTCGTGGGCGGCGCGCACGTAGACCTCGCCGGTGAGCTTGGAGAACCCGTAGGCCGACTGCGGCACCGGGCAGTCCGGCAGGTACTCCTCGCGCGTGGGGAACTGCTCGGCGCGCTCGAACACCATGCTCGAGCTCACGTAGGTGCAGCGCTCCACCGCCTCGTCCAGCGCGGCGCGGAAGACCGCGTTGTAGAGCGCGTTGTTGACCTCGGTCAGCGTGTGCGGAAGCTTGTGGAAGTTGGCGATGCCGCCGACGATCGCCGCCAGGTGGATGACGTGGGAGCAGCCGCGCATGGCCTTGCGGGCCTCGTCGAGCGCGCGCAGGTCGCCCCGGTGGACCTCGCAGCCCTCGCGCATCCAGTCCGGCGCGGGACGCTGGTCGGAGACGCGGACCTCGAAGTCGGGGTCGCGCAGCAGCCGCCGGACGACCGCGGCGCCGATCGTCCCGGCGCCGCCCGTCACCAGGACGCGGCTCATCCGACGGGAACCGCCGCGGCCCGCCGCCGCCGCGGCACGCGCCCGTCGGTGGACAGCCACGAGCCGGCCAGGATGAGCACCAGGCCGAGCACGGCGCCCGCGCCCGGGTGCTCGCCCAGCACGACGATGCCCAGCGCCACCGCCACCACGGGGTTGACGTAGGTGATCACGGTCGCGCGCCCGGGGCCGGCCTCGGCGATCAGCACGCTGAACAGCACGAACGCCAGCGCGGTGCAGACCAGGCCGAGGACGACGATCGCCACCAGCGCCTCGGTCGAGGGCGTCCGGCCCGGCCCGGCGAGCGCGAACGGCGTCAGCGCGACGGCGGCGATGGCCAGGCTGCCGCCCATCGACGCCCGCGCGTCCAGCCCGCCGAGCTTGGCCTTGATGA
Organism: Solirubrobacteraceae bacterium; assembly: GCA_025935735.1. The sequence goes on from JAICUS010000471.1 coordinate 3,642, forward strand.
CCATCGGCCCGAGCGCGTAGCCGACCGCGGCGACGATCAGGAACCCCACGCCGAGCAGCTCGCGCCCGTCGCCGGCCACGTCGATCCCGACGAGCGCCACCACGCCGCCGAGGCCGATGAACAGCCCGGCCAGCCGGCGCCCGCTCGCGCGCTCGGCGGGGGCGTAGCGCAGCGCGACCAGCGCGACGATCAGCGGCACGCAGGCGATCACGATCGCCGCCAGCGACGAGGAGACGCGCTGCTCGCCGGCGGCGATCAGCGGGAACGGGAAGACGACCTCCACCAGCGCCAGGACGGCCATCCAGCGCCAGCGCAGCCCGCCCAGGACGCCGGCCCGCGCGGCCAAGGCGAGCAGGACCGCCGCGCCGAGCAGCACGCGTCCCCAGGCGACGAAGATCGGCGACACGCCGTCGTCGACGGCGATCTTGATGAACAGGTAGGGGATGCCCCAGATCGCCGACATGGCCGCGAACGCGGCCCAGCCGCGCGTGCTCATGCCCGCAGCGCCGCCACTTCGGCGACGTAGGCGAACACCTGGGCGGTGCCCAGCGCGTTCCACGGGTCCACCAGCAGGCAGTCCGGGCCGGCCAGCTCGGCCACGGCGCGCAGCGCCTCCGGCGTGGAGTACGCGGTGTGGTTGGTGGCCACGACGACCACGTCGGCGCCGGTGACCGCCTCCTCGAAGCCCGCGGTGGGCGTGGCCACGACCGGGTCGTGGACCACGACGTCGGCCAGCTCGCGCTCCAGCAGCCGGACGAGCTTGTGCGACAGCGAGTCGCGCTCGTCGTCGGTGTCGCGCTTGAAGGCCAGCCCGAGCACGGCCACCCGGCGCTCGCGCAGCGTGCCGCCGAGCCGCCGCTTGACGCCGTCGACCAGGAACAGCGGCACGGTCTCGTGCACGCGCGAGACCGCCAGCAGCATCCCGGGCGCGCTCGAGCGCTCCTCGGAGAACGCGAAGTCCTTGCGCAGGCACGTCCCCGCGGTCAGGCCGGGCAGCGCCATGCCGCCGCGCGGGTAGTCGCGGTTGATCAGGTCGATGACGTCGAACACGTTCGCGCCGTAGCGCTCGCAGTCCATCATCAGCAGGTTGGGCAGCGCGAACGTCGCGTAGCGCAGGATGTTGGTCCAGATCTTGGCCAGCTCGGCCTGCACCGGCGTGGTCTGCACGAGCGGGGCGCCGAGCGGCTCGAACAGCCGCGCCGCGCGCTCGCCCGACGCCTCCCCGACGCCGCCGACGATGCA
>JAICUS010000451.1 GCA_025935735.1 Solirubrobacteraceae bacterium
GATCGCCAGCGTCATGTCGCGCCGCCGGCGGCCGTCGAGCGCGGTGCGCGCGCCCTGGACGACGTTCCCGGGCGTGACCGCGTCATAGCCGGTCAGCCGGCCGTCGTCCTGCAGGTCCTTCCAGGGGTCGCTCGGGCTGCCGCGGTAGCCGCTGCTGGTGTCGCCGAGCGGCGGGTCGGCGGCCACGACGGTGGCGCCGGCGTCGTCGGAGGCCACCAGCGTCGTGGCCGTGCTCGTCCCCTGGTCGTCGTTGCCGTCGTCGCCGGGCGCCGGGTCGGCGAGCACGTACAGCCGCGGCGCGCCCTTCAGCGCCTCGAAGTGCACACGAGCGAGCACGGTCGCGCGGGCGGGGTCGGTGATCCACGTCTTGGTCAGCCGCCAGCGGTCGGTCTGCGTCACCTGCCGGTAGGCGAGCGTCCCGTCGATGGCGTGGACGTGCGCGGTCACGCCGGGTGCGACCGGCTCGATGTGGCGGGGGTCGTCGTCGACGGCCTCGCGCGTGACGCGCCCGCCCTGGACGACGGCGAACTGCAGGCCGCGGAAGCTCGGCGTGCTCAGGTCGGGCCAGTAGACCTCGGTCAGCATCGACTGGCGCAGCGTGAACGCCGCCGGGTCCGCGGTGCCGCGGGCGGACGTGCCGTACCCGTGCTTGTCCGCCGGCGCCCACGTGTGGATCGCTCCGGGCGCGCCCGGAGCCTGCGGCTTCGCGGCATGGGCGGCGGGTGTGGCGACGAGCAGGCCGAAGACGGCCAGCGCGAGGATCCTGCGCATGTGGCTCTCCCCCCTGTGGAGATCTCCCTGAGCATCGAGCTACCCGCAGCCCGCGGGGCGCAAGCGCGTACAGTCCAGCGTCGCCGACCATGACGACCGATCTCCTGGAACGGCGCGATCCGCTCGACCGCGTTGCGCAGGCGGTCCACGGCGCGTTCGCCGGGGAGCCTCGGATCGCGCTCGTCGAGGGCGACGCGGGCATCGGCAAGACGAGCCTGCTCGCGGAGGCCGGCCGGCTGACGGCGAGCCTCGGGGGCGCGGCCCTGACCGCGCGCGGCGCGGTGCTCGAGCAGGCGCACGGCTACGGGGTCGTGCGCCAGCTGCTGGAGGCGCACGCCGTCGGCCCGCGGCTGGCCGGCCCGGCCGCGCTGGCCGCGGCCCCACTCGGCCTGGAGCCGGCCGGGACCGGCGACTCGCTCGGGGTCATGCACGGCCTGTACTGGTTGACCGCCGGGCTCGCGGACGAGCGCCCGCTCGTCCTGCTCGTCGACGACGCGCAATGGGCGGACGCCGAGTCGATCCGCTGGCTGGTCTTCCTGGCCCGGCGCAGCGAGGGCCTGCGGCTGGCGATCCTCGTCGCGACCCGTCCGGGCGAGCCGGGCGGACCGTACGAGCTGCTCGACCGGCTCGCCACGCAGCCGGGCGCCGAGACGGTCCGGCTGCAGGCGCTCAGCGCCGGGGCCACGGCGACCCTGATGTCGCGCGCGTTCGGCAGCCCGGTGGATCCGGCGCTGGCCGGCGCGTGCCACCGGCAGACCGGCGGCAATCCCTGGCTGATCGGCGCGCTGTGCCACGAGCTGCTCGCCGAGGGCCGCGGCCCCGGGGCCGATGCGGTGGACCGCCTCTCCGAGCTCGTGCCCGACGCGGTCGCGCGGGTCACCCGGCTGCGGCTCGAGCGCCAGTCCCGCGACGCCGTCGCGTTCGCGCAGGCGCTGGCGATCCTCGGCTCCGGCGGCCGGATCCACGACGCCGCGCAGCTGGCGGGGCTGACCGATGCCGCCGCGACGGCGGCCGTCGACGAGCTGGTCGCCGTGCGGCTGCTGGAGGCCGACCCGGGGCCGCAGTTCGTGCACCCCCTCGTGCGCGACGTCATCTACGACGACCTGCCGGCCGCCCGGCGCGCGCACGACCACAGGCGCGCCGCCCGCCTGCTCGCCGCCTACGGCGTCGGCGCCGACGACATCGCGGCGCACCTGGCGGCCGCCGCCCCGTCCGCGGACGGCTGGGTGGTCGAGCGGCTGCGCTCCGCGGCGGCGCAGGAGCTCGCCCGCGGCGCGCCGGCCGCCGCCGCGTGACTGCTCGCGCGCGCGCTCGCCGAGCCGCCGCCCGCCTCCGAGCGCGCCGCGGTGCTGCGCGAGCTCGGCTCCGCGCGGATGCTCGCGGGCGACCTGGCGGCGGTCGACGCGCTGCGCGAGGCGCTCGCGGCCCCGGGCGCGGCGAGCGAGCACGGCCGCGCCGCGCTGCTGCTCGGCCGGCTGCTGGTGTCCGCCGGGGACCGCCGTGGGGCGGGCGACGTGCTGGCGCCCGCGGTGGCGGCGGCGCCGGACGGCGCCGGGCGGCTGACGCTCGAGACGGCGCTCGTCGCCGCCGCGCACGCCGACCGCAGCCTGTCCGAGGTCGCCGCGCAGCGGACCGCCCGGCTGCGCGCCGCCGCCCGGCCCGCGACCCGCGCCGGGCGCTGCGCCGCCGGCATCCTCGCCTACGACGCGGCGATCCGCGGCGAGTCGGCGGCGGAGACCGTGGCGCTGTCGCGCGAGGCCCTGGCCGGCGGCCGGCTCGTGGACGACGCGATCGAGGACTACGAGAGCTACGTCGTCCCGATGAGCATGCTGGCCATCAGCGACGCGCTCGACGAGGCGGAGGCCGCGTACGCCTACGCCGCCGAGCGCCTGCGCGACCGCGGGCACGTGCTCGGGTTCGCGGTCGTGTCCGCCATGCGCAGCTGGACCAGCTACCTGCGCGGCGACCTCCCCGCGGCCGAGCTCCAGGCCCGCGACGCGCTGAGCATGACCGCCGGCTCGGCGGCGATGGCCGCGCCGGACGGGTTCGCGCGCGGGCACCTCGCGGCGACGCTGCTGGCCGCCGGCCAGCCGGCGGAGGCGGCCGTGCTGGTCGGTGACGCCGAGCAGCTCGGGGCGTCGTCGCTCACCTGGGACCGGAGCAACCTCTACGTCGCCGGCCTGCTGGCCGCCGCGGACGACCGCCCCGCGGACGCGGCCCGGTGGCTGCTGCGCTGCGGCGAGCTGCACGAGCAGCACGGCATCGTCAACCCCGCGTTCAGCCCGTGGCGCTCGGCGGCCGCGGTCGCCCTCGCCCGGCTCGGCGACGGCGCGCGGGCCGCGGAGCTGGCCGAGCGTGAGGTCGCGCTGGCCCGGCGCTACGGCGCGGCCCGCCCGATCGGCCGGGCGCTGCGCGTGGCCGGCATCGTCACCGGGGGCGCCGCGGGCCTCGCGCTGCTCGACGAGTCGGCCGCGACGCTGCGCGGCTCGCCCGCGCTGCTCGACCGGGCGGAGTCGCTCGTGGAGCTGGGCGCCGCGCTGCGCCGGTCCGGCGGGCGCACCCGCGCGCGTGAGGCGCTCAGCGAGGGCCTCGAGCTGGCCGTCCGCTGCGGCGCCGCCCCGCTCGCCGGGCGCGCGCGCGAGGAGCTGATCGCCGCGGGCAGCCGTCCCCGGGCGGTGCTGCGGCAGGGCGCCGACGCCCTCACGCCGTCCGAGCGGCGCGTGGCGGCCATGGCCGCCGACGGCCACTCGAACCCGGAGATCGCCCAGCGGCTGTTCATCACCCGCGCGACCGTCGAGTCGCACCTGCACGCCGCGTATCGCAAGCTGGGCATCCGCTCGCGGCGGGAGCTCGCCGGCGCGCTCGGGAAATCTCAATGAGGGTCAATGATGCGAAGCGCGCCGCGCGGCGACTAGCGTCGCCCGGTTGCCAGGATGGCGAGTACCCATTGCAGCCGCGGTCGCGGCGTTGGCGGTCGCCGGGACGGCGCAGGCCGCATCTCGGCCCAAGCTCAGGCTGACCGGCCCGAGGTCGGTGACCGCCGGGAAGGCGGTCACATACCGGCTCAAGGTGACCAACGCGCGCCGCTCCCGCGTGGTCCTCGTCCTCTCGGCCGACAAGCGGCTCGACAAACGCGACGTCTCGCTGGCCAAGCCGGTGGCGGTCAAGCGCGGGACGTTCAAGCACACCTACCGCGTGACCATCAGGCGGACCGGCCGCGCCCGCCTGCTCGCCTGTCTGAAGCAGCGCAGGCCCGTGTGCGGGTCGCTGAAGATCACGGTCAAGGCCAGGCCCGCGCCCGGCGGCATCCCGGCGCCCGCTCCGGTCCCGGTCCCTGTTCCGGCGCCCGCACCGGCCGCCGCCGCCACGCCCGCGCCGCAGCCGACCCCCACCGACGCCGTTCCGCCGCCGGCGCCGGGCCCGAGCGACCCTCCGGCTGCCGACCCGGTCGCGCAGGCGCCCGAGCTGCCGGCCTACGGCGCGACCGCGGTCTATGACGCCACGAGCTTCCTCTACACCGGCGCCGGCGCGGTCCAGCAGGGCGTCGCGCCGGGCACGATCCAGCCGCGCCGCGTCGCCGTCCTGCGCGGCCGGGTCACCGGCGAGGACGGCCAGGGCCTCGGCGGCGTGCGGGTCACCGTGGTCGGCCACGCCGAGGACGGCCACACCGACACCCGCGCCGACGGCGGCTATGACATCGCGGTCAACGGCGGGGGCACCGTGACCCTCGAGTTCGAGCGCGCGGGCTTCATCGGAGCGCAGCGCAGCGTGCCGGCGCCCTGGGAGGACTACGCGGCCGTCGACCCGCTCACGCTGATCGCCTACGACCAGCGCAGCACGCTGATCGACCCGGGCGCGGCCGGCGCGTTCGCGGTGGCGCGGGGCACGACGCACACCGACGCCGACGGCACCCGCACGCAGACCCTGCTGTTCCCCCACGGCGTGCAGGCGACGATGACCGTCGGCGGCGTCGGGACGCCCGTCGCGGCGCCGTTCCGGGTGCGCGCCACCGAGTTCACGGTCGGGCCCGACGGCGTGCGGCGGATGGCCGCGCCGCTGCCGCCGAGCACCGGCTACACGTACATGACCGAGCTGTCGATCGACCAGGCGGTCGCGGCCGGAGCCAGTCAGGTGACGTTCTCGGCGCCGGTGATCTCCTATGTCGACGACTTCATCGGCCTCCCCGCCGGCGAGCTGGTGCCCAACGGCTCCTACGACCGCGACGACGGCCCGTGGGTCGGCGCGGGCGACGGCGTCGTCGCGCAGGTCGTCTCGATCACCGGCGGGAGGGCGGACCTCGACCTCGCGGGCGACGGCGCGGCGCACCCCGAGCTGTACGCGCGGTTCGGC
>JAICUS010000782.1 GCA_025935735.1 Solirubrobacteraceae bacterium
AGCGTCCGCACCCTGCCTTCGCCACCGGCGCCGTGAAAGTGCAGCCAGATGAGAAACGCGAACAGCCGGTACCATATGCCGGTGATGAACACGACGAGCCAGCCGAGGATGGTGAGCTCCGCGTAGACCACCCATCCGCGCAGCGAGGCGCCCGGGACGACCAGTTGCCGCACGCCCACGGCCACCGCCAGCAGCAGCGCGACGAAGCCGGCCATCACATGCCCGAACGCCGGCTCGGGCGCCGCGAACCGCCGGTACAGATGCCGTCCCACCAGACCGATGAAGAGCAACACCGAGAGCACGCCAAGGGCGGCGCCGACTCGCACCGCCGCCCGGGAATCGAGGAGCAGGCCGCCGGCGAGCACCAGGAGGCCGGCGCTCCCGAGCGGACCGATGACTCGGAGCGGCCAGGATGGTCCGGGCCCCGCGACGAGGAACATCGGCAACAGCCGGCCACCGACCCCCACCGCCGTGAGCCCGACGAACCCGAAGGCGGCGAGATGAAAGTGCGCCGCGATCGCGCCGAGACGGCCGAGCTGCCACCACCCGAGCGCGGCTCCGATGCGAGCCCCGGCCACGAACAGCGCGAGGCCGAGCATGGAATGCGCCGCGGTCACGTACGTCGCCTCACGCCGTCCCGCCGCCAGCCGCCGCCGGTGGGGAAGGAGGTTCCAGGAGACGCAGCCGATCGAGCCGAAGAGCAGCCACCAGGCCACGGCCTGCAACGGCGGCAGCCACAGCCAGAGGCCGAGCACCAGCGCGGCGATCCCGGCGTGCAGGAGCCAGGCGCCGACGACGCCGACCCGCACGCTTCGGGCGCCCACCCCCAGTGCCATCGGGTAGAACTGGTAAAGCGCGCCGAACACCGACGCTGCGATCACGCCGAGGGTGAAGAGGTGGGTGACGGCCAGGACGCGTGGAGCGAGGAACCGCGCGGCGGCCAGATCGGGCGCGGCGACGACGAGCCCCGTGCTGCCGAGCACGAGCCAGGTCAGGGCGCCGACGTAGTGGAGGCCGGGCAGTCGAAAGGGTGGTGCGGTTGCTGTCGTCGCCACGGGTTCACGATAGTGTCATCGGGCCGTCGCGACCATACGGCGCGCGGCGCGGCGAGGGTCAGGCCTCGGCCAGCGCCAGCCCCGCGCTCGCGACCTCGCACCCGAGCTCCGCGTCACCGAACGTGGCCACTGCGCCGATCACGGTCACCATCGGATTCTCGAGGCCGTCGCGGTCCACCGCCGCGGCGATCGTGCCGAGCGTGGCGCGCGTGACCCGCTGCGCCGGTGTGGTCGCGCGCTGAATGCACGCGGCCGGGGTGGCGGCGTCGCGGCCGGCCGCGATGAGCCGCGCCGCCAGCGCGCCCAGACCGGCGCGGCCCATCAGCACGACCAGCGTGTCCGCGCCCGCGACGCCGGCGACGTCCACCGCGTCACCATCGCTCGTGTGTGCCGTGATCACGGCGAAGGACCGCGCGAGTCCGCGCGCGGTGACCGGAATGCCCGCCGCGGCCGGGGCCGCGATGGCGCTGCTCACACCCGGTATGACGTAGACAGGTACCCCCGCCTCGCGGCACGCCGCAGCCTCCTCGCTTCCCCGACCGAAGACGAACGGATCGCCGCCCTTGAGCCGGACGACGGTGCGGCCGCGCCGCGCCTGGTCCACCAGCAGCGCGTTGATCTCGGTCTGGGGGTAGGGTGCATGGCCGGGGCCCTTGCCCACGTCCACCAACGTGGCGTCCCGCGGCGCCTCGGCCAGCAGCTCCGCGCCGATCAGCCGGTCGTGCACGACGACGTCCGCGGAGCGGAGCAGCTCGAGCCCGCGCGAGGTGATGAGGCCCGGATCGCCGGGCCCGCCGCCGACCAGATGCACCGCGCCCGACGGTGCGCGAGGCGCCGTCATGAGCCGCGGGCGGAAACGGCGCGGCGGAGGCGGCGCGTGCCGCCGCGCCAGATCGAGGACGATATCGTCGAGACCGGGATACGTCCCGACCGCGTCGTCGAGCAGGAGCCGGCGCCCGTTCAGGCGCGTGTCGCGCGTTGGGCGGTCCTCCGGCGGGAGGCCGAGCCGCGTCGGGATGTCCAGGACCGCGTGGGCGCCGCCGCCGATCAGGAACGGGACGATCAGCACCGTGGCCGACCGGGGCGCCGCCAGGACCTGTTCGAGCGGCGGATCGTCGTCCAGGAAGGCGGCCTCGACGGTGGCCGCCACCCGCCGGCGACGCAGCGTTTCCGCGAGCCGCTCGGTGGCGGCGCGGCTCCCGGCGTGTCGCGGGGTACCGTGTCCCACCAGCACGAGCGCCA
>JAICUS010000401.1 GCA_025935735.1 Solirubrobacteraceae bacterium
ACGGTCTACGACGCGCTCGGCTCCTCCGTGACCGTGGTCGAGCTGCTCGACCAGCTCATCCCGGGCGCCGACAAGGACCTCATCCGGGTGCTGGAGAAGCGGATCAGGGGCCGCTACGCCGCGATCCACCTGGAGACCGGCGTGGAGTCCGTCGAGGCGGCGGACGACGGGCTGCGCGTCAAGTTCGGCGACACCACGGAGACGTTCGACCGCATCCTGGTGGCGGTGGGGCGCCGGCCCAACGGGCGCGCGATCGGCGCCGAGGCCGCGGGCGTGCAGGTCGACGAGCGCGGCTACGTCCCGTCGGATCTGCAGATGCGCACCAACGTGCCGCACATCTACTCGATCGGCGACGTCCGCGGCGAGCCGATGCTGGCCCACAAGGCCTCGCACGAGGCGGTGGTGGCCGCCGAGGCGATCGCCGGCGAGAACGTCTCCTGGGACGCGCGCTCGATTCCCTCGGTCGCCTACACCGACCCCGAGGTCGCCTGGACCGGGCTCACCGAGGCGGCGGCGAAGGCGTCGGACACGCCCTACGAGACGGCGACGTTCCCCTGGGCCGCGTCCGGCCGGGCGCTGTCGATGGGCCGCTCGGACGGCCTGACGAAGCTGCTCGTCGACCCGGAGTCCCACCGGGTGCTCGGCGCGGGCGTGGTGGGCATCAACGCCGGCGAGCTGATCGCCGAGGCCGTGCTGGCCATCGAGGCCGGGCTGGACGCCGAGGACGTCGCGCTGACCATCCACCCGCACCCGACGCTGTCGGAGACGGTCATGTTCTCCGCCGAGCAGGCCGAGGGCACGATCACCGACGTCATGCCCAAGCGCAAGCGGGCGCGGGCATGACGCACCACGGGCCGCCCGAGGCCAGCGCCGCGCCGCGCTACACCGGCATCCGCACGTTCGCCCGCGCGCCGCTGCTCAGCTCGCCCGACGGCCTCGACGTGGCCGTCGTCGGCGTCCCGTTCGACACCGCCACCTCGATGCGCCCGGGCGCGCGCTTCGGCCCGGCCGGCATCCGCGACGCGTCGCTGCTGCTGCGCCCGTGGCACCCGGTCCAGCAGGTCGACGTGTTCGGCGCGCTGTCGTTCGCCGACCTCGGCGACCTCACGACCACGCCGGGCAACGCGCTGCGCACCACCGAGCAGATCGCCGCGCAGCTGGAGCCGATCCTGCGCGCCGGCGCGACGTCGCTCGTGCTCGGCGGCGACCACTCGATCGTGCTCGGCGAGCTGCGCGCGCACGCCGCGGTGCACGGCCCGGTCGGCGTCGTGCTGCTCGACGCGCACGCCGACACGTGGGAGCAGTACTACGGCGAGCGCTACTTTCACGGCACGCCGTTCAAGCGGGCCTACGAGGAGGGGCTGATCGACCCGTCGCGCTCGCTGCTCGCGGGCATGCGCGGGTCGCTCTACGCCGCCGCCGACCTGGACGAGCCGCGCTCCTGGGGCTTCGAGATCGTCCCCTGCGAGGAGCTGCGCACGTGGACGCCGGAGCAGTACGGCGAGCGGGTGCGGGCGCGGCTGGGCGACGGTCCGGCGTACCTGTCGTTCGACATCGACTCGATCGACCCCGCGTTCGCCCCCGCGACGGGCACGCCCGAGGTGTGCGGCCTGCTGCCGCACGAGGCGATCGGCTTCCTGCGCGCGCTGCGCGGCGTGCGGTTCACCGGGTTCGACATCGTCGAGGTCGCGCCGGCCTACGACACCGCGGCGCAGACGACCGCGCTCGTGGCCGCGAACATCGGCTACGAGCTGCTGGCCCTAGCCGCGCTGTTCGAGGAGTAGGTCGTGGTGGGCGGCGACCGCGGCGCGCTCCGGCCCGTCGAGGTCGCCGACGATGAACAGGCACAGCGAGACGCACGGCCGGCCGGCGAAGTGCTCGTCCCAGGCGCGGTCGTAGGCCACCGAGCGCTCGATGATCCCCGGGTCCGGGCCGATCGGCGAGCGGGCCCACCAGGCGGCGTCGTAGCCGCGGGCCAGCGCGGCCTCGAGCTGCGGCTCCCAGCCGCGCACGTAGTCCTCGACGCTGACCGGCGGGTGCAGCTCGGCCACCACCATCCGGCCACCGGCCTCCAGCGCGGCGACGTCGAGCCCCGCCTCGGTCAGCGCGTGGCGGTCCTCGCCGGCGGAGCGGGCCAGCGCGCGGTGGAACAGCCAGCCGTTGCGCTTGGCGCCCAGCGCGTAGAACGAGGCGAGCGTCGGCCAGACGTCCTCCGGCCGCTGCAGCAGCATCGCCAGGTGCGGGCAGGCGCCGCCCTCGACCGCGCTCTCGAGGTTCACAGCGGCACCCACAGGCGGACGCGGGTCCCGGCCCCGGGCGCCGACTCGACCGCGCAGTCGCCGCCGTAGGAGCGGGCGCGCTCGCGCATCACGGTCAGCCCGAGGTGGCCCTCGGCGACGCCGGGCGCGCCGGTCGGGTCGAAGCCGCGCCCGTCGTCTTTCACGGTCAGCTCCAGCCGGCCGTCGCGTGCGGCCAGGCGGACGTCGACGCGGCGCGCGGCCGCGTGCGCGTCGACGTTGGCCAGCGCCTCGGAGACGACGCGGCCGGCGAGCGTGACGAGCTCCGGGCCGGCCGCGCCGGCGTCGCCGGTCACCCGCACGTCCAGACCGCGGCGGCGGGCGCGCTCGGCCGCCTCCTCGACCGCGGCCCGCACGCCGTGCGGCAGCGGGCCCGTCAGGTCGCGCAGGCGCGAGCGGACGATCCGGTGGGCCTCGGTCACGCACTCGCGCAGGCGCTCGCGGCTCGCCGCGTCGTCCGGCGGCGCCGCCAGCTCGCGCAGCGCGAGCGCCAGGTGCTGCGCCAGCCCGTCGTGGACCTCGGCGGCCAGCGTGCGCCGCTCGCGCTCCATCTCGGCGTGGCGCAGCCGCTGCCGCAGCCGCGCGGTGGCGATCCCCGCGCTGAGCTGCAGGCCGAGCAGGGTGAGCACCGTGCGGTGCAGCGGGTCGAGCGCGATCGGCTCGGGCGCCCGGGCGACGACGACGCCGGCCAGCGCGGGCTCCGCCGTGGCGAGCGGGAGGATCAGCCAGTCCGCCGCCGGCGGCGTGAACGGGTTGGCCACGAGCCAGCTCGCGGGCTCGCGCAGGACGATCGGCGCGCCGCCGGCCACGGCGAGCCGCCAGGCCTCCGCGTCGAAGGCCAGCTCCGCGGCCGCGTGCGGCTCGCCGACGTAGCGGCGCAGCACCGACTGGCCGTCGGCGTCGGGCAGGTAGAACGCGGCCGCGTCCAGCCCGAGCGCGGCGCGCATCGCGGCCAGCGCCGCGCCGGCCAGCTCGCCCAGGTCGCCAGGCCCGACCAGCGCCCGCGACACCCGCGAGACCGCGCCGAGCCCGGTCAGCACCTCGGGGGCGAGGACCTCCGTCACGGTTGCGACACTACCTCGGTGCGCGTCCTCATCGCCGACGATCACCGGCTGATGCGCGAGGGCACGGCGGCGCTGCTGGCGGCCGACCCGCGGATCGAGGTCGTCGGGCTGGCCGGCGGAGGCCGCGAGGCCGTGGAGCTGGCCGTGCGGCTGGAGCCCGACGTCGTGCTGCTCGACGTGGGGATGCCGGACGTGGGCGGCGTGGAGGCCTGCGCGGCCATCCGCGCCCGGGTGCCGGCGGTGCGCGTGCTCATGCTCACCGTCTCCGAGGACGCGCTGGACGTGCGGGCCGCGCTGCGGGTCGGCGCGGCCGGATACCTGCTCAAGGACATGCCGCCGGACGAGCTGGTGGAGGCCGTCCTGTCCGGCGCGCCGGCGGTCGCGCCGCGCGTGCGCGACGTCGAGCCCGCCGACGAGCTGTCGCTGCGCGAGCGCGAGGTGCTCGAGCTGCTGGGCCGCGGCCTGCGCAACCGGGAGATCGCCGAGCGGCTCGTGGTCAGCGAGGCGACGGTCAAGACCCACGTCCGGCACGTGCTGGAGAAGCTGCGGCTGCGCAATCGCGCGGAGGCAGCAGCGTTCGCAGCCCGCGTGCGAGGCGGGCCCTGACGTCGGCCTCGCTGGTGCGCAGCTGGGCGGCGATGCGGTCCGACGTCCAGCCCAGGACGCGGGCGAGCACCACCGCGTCGCGGTCGTCCGGCGCCATGGCGGCGTAGGCGGGGTGCGGCCCGCGGCCGGCCGCGAGCCGCGCGGCGGTCGCCTCCGGGTGGGGCGCGCGCAGCGCGCGGACCGTCACCTGGGCGGCGGTCTCGTCGTCGGCGGCGGCGGCGCGCGCGGCGGCGTAGACGCGATCGACCTCGAGCACTCCCGCGACCGTACGGGCGCCCGCGGCGCCCGCGCATCCACCGAAAGGATGATTGTCTACGAGCGCTGGGCCGTCGGCCGGATCAGGATCTCGTTGACGTCGACGTGCGGCGGCTGCGAGACGGCGTAGATCACCGCGCGGGCGACGTCGTCGGCGGTCAGCGCCTCGTCGATCTCCGGGTGCGGGAAGCCGGGCGTCTCGACCATCCCGGGCTCGATCAGCGTGACGCGCACGCCGGTGTCGTTGAAGTCCAGCCGGGCGGCCTCGGCCATGCCCGTGGCGGCGAACTTGGTCGAGGAGTACAGCGAGCCGGCGAGCGCGCGGCGGCCGGCGATGCTCGAGGTGATCAGGATGTGGCCCTTGCTCGCCCGCAACGCGGAGGCGGCCGCGCGGATGGTCAGGTACGGGCCGTAGACGTTCGTGAGGATCATCGCCTTGACGTCCTCGGGATCGCCGGCCTCGAAGCCCTTCTCATGGCCGACGCCGGCATTGGCGAAGGCCACGTCGAGCCGACCGAAGGTGTCCAGCGCGAGCTTGACCAGCGCCTGCTGGTCCGCCCAGCTCGTGACGTCGGTGACGGCCGTGAGCGCGCCGAGCTCCTCGCGCAGCGCGGCGAGCTTGTCCTCGGAGCGGGCGCCGAGCACGAGCCGGTAGCCGGCCTGCGCGGCGTGGCGGGCCGTGGCGGCGCCGATGCCGCTGCTCGCGCCGGTGATCAGGAAGACGGGGTCCATGGCTTCTACCGTTACCCGGACGATGCTGGCCGATCGCGCGCGCATTGAGGTCCGGGCCGGACGCGGCGGCGACGGCGCATCCTCGTTCCGGCGCGAGGCGCACGTCCCCAAGGGCGGGCCGGACGGCGGCGACGGCGGCCGCGGCGGCGACGTGCGGCTGCGCTGCGACGACTCGCTGCGCGACCTGCAGTCCTTCCGCCGCCGCGGCCACTACCGCGCGGGGCGCGGCGGCCACGGCCAGGGCGCGCTGCGCCACGGCGCCGACGGCGAGGCCCTGATCGTGCTCGTCCCGCCGGGGACGCAGGTCGAGCGCTGGGACGGCCGCCGCTACGACCTGCTGCGGCCCGGGCAGGAGGTCACGATCGCCCGCGGCGGGCCGGGCGGGCGCGGCAACAAGCACTTCGCCACCGCGGTGCGCCAGGCCCCGCGGCTGGCCGAGAAGGGGCTGCCGGGCGAGGAGGGCGAGGTCGAGCTGCGGCTCAAGCTGCTGGCCGACGTCGGCCTGGTGGGGCTGCCCAACGCCGGCAAGTCCTCGCTGCTCGCCCGTATGACCCGGGCGGCGCCGAAGGTGGCCGCCTACCCGTTCACGACGCTGGAGCCCGTGCTGGGGACGATCGACGCAGAGGACCGCCAGCTCGTGCTGGCCGACATCCCGGGGCTGATCGAGGGCGCCGCGGGCGGCGCCGGCCTCGGCCACGACTTCCTCGCACACGTCGAGCGCACGCGCCTGCTTGTCCACGTGCTCGACCTCGCTCCGCTCGACGGCTCGGACCCCGAGGCGAACTTCGCGACGATCG
>JAICUS010000498.1 GCA_025935735.1 Solirubrobacteraceae bacterium
CCCTTTGGGTTGGCGACAACCAATCGCTGGTTACCGCGGACCCGGGCCAGCGGCCAGCGTGTGACCGCGAGCAAGCTCCGCTCTTAGGGACCGCAACCCCCGGCACGATCAGTGACCGCGCGACAGGGGCCGCTGTGGTACCGGGCGCAAGGTCGTCGCCTTCCTCTCCCAGGCCCACGTCGATCCCGACATCACCATGGAGATCTTCTTCGTCGATCGCCCGCTCGACGGCTTCGGCGCCGTCGAGGTCGTCGAGCCCGACCCGGAGGCGACCGAGGGCGACCGGCCCGCGACGCGCTCGCCCTGAGCGATCCCGCGTGGTTCAGGGCCCATGTCAGCGTCGGCAGGATCAGCCGGCCACGATTGCGCGCTCGAGCGCTCGCTCCAGCGTGGCGGCCTCGAAGTCCCAATCGAGCCGCTCTCCGTTGACGAAGAACGTCGGCGCGCCGTTGACGCCGCTGTCGACGCCGCTCTGGAAGTCCTCCATGATGTGTCGCAGAAGGGCGTCGCCCGTGAGCTCCGCGTCGAGCCGCTCGAGGTCGAGCCCGATCCTCTCCGCGAGCCTGCGCAGCAGCGCCGGCTCGAGCGCGCGGTCGCACCGGTAGATCAGGTCGTGCATCTCCCAGAACCGTCCCTGGGCGCCGGCCGCCTCGGCCACCTCGGCGGCGCGCAGCGCGAGCGGATGGGCGTCACCGATCGGGAAGTGCCGGAACGCGACGCGCAGCTCCCCGGCGAACCGCTTGCGCAGTCCGGCGAGGTCCCGCGCCGCCGTGACGCAGTCGGGCGACTGGTAGTCGCCGTATTCGACGAGCGTCACCGTGGGGTGCGCGGAGCCGCGCATGTGGTCGCGGCTCGGATCGAGCGGCGGCCTCAGCCCGATCCTGTGGGACGCGATCTTCTGCCGCCAGTCGTGGTTGGCCGCGCCGAGCGCGCCCGAGCCATGGCTCGCCGGAGCGGGCCTTCGGCGGCGTTCACGCGCCGTGGTCATGTGCCTCGGCTCCGATCGCGTCCAGCGCGATCACGGAGTGCGCGTACGCGCCGCCGGCGCGCATCTCGGCGGCCACCCAGATCGCCTCCATGATCTCCTGCTCGCTGGCGCCCCGGCGCTGCGCGAGCCGCGTGTGGCCGCGGATGCAATAGGGGCATTGGGTGGTATGCGCGACGGCGACCGCGATCAGCTGCTTGGTCTTCTCCGGGAGCGCGCCGTCGGCGAACACCTGCCGGCTGAACGCCTGGAACGCGTCGTGGGTCGCGGGCGCGAGCTCGGCCCGGCGAGCGGCCAGCTCGCGGGTCGGCTTGGGGTAGAGGGCGTCGCTCATCTGCTGCCTCCTGGTGGCAAGGGCCATGGTGGGCCTGTGGATCCACCGTAGCCGTCATGCGGGCGGGTATCTCGCCGGTGTCAGCGGCGTGGCGGAGCGGCGTAAGAACACGCGCCGGGGCGACGCTGAGGAGGTGATGACTGGGACGACTCACGTGGAGCGGCTGGGCGCGTTCGCCGCGAACGCGAGCTTCGATCGGCTCTCGGAGGCTGCCGTAGAGGCGCTGAAGCTGCGGGTGCTCGACTCGCTCGGCACCGCGCTGGGCGCGCTGGATGCGGAGCCGGTGGCGCTCGTCCGCCGGCAGGTCGAGGACTTCGGCGGCGCGCCGCACTGCAGCCTGATCGGCGGCGGGCGCAGCGCTCCGGATCGGGCGGCGCTGCTCAACGGCGCGCTGGTGCGCTATCTCGACTTCAACGACGCGTACCTGGCGCCCGGCGAGACCTGCCACCCGAGCGACAACGTCGCGCCGGTGCTGGCCGCGTGCGAGTACGCGGGCGCCGGCGGCCGCGACTTCTTGACCGCGCTCGCGGTGGCCTATCAGGTGCAGTGCCGCCTGTCCGATGTCGCGCCGGTGCGCGCGCGGGGCTTCGACCACGTCACGCAGGGCGCCTACGCGGTCGCCGCGGGCGTGTCCCGGGCGCTCGGGCTCGACGCGGCGCGTACGGCCAACGCGATCGCGATCGCCGGGACGTCGCTGAACGCCCTGCGGGTGACGCGCACGGGCGAGCTGTCGCACTGGAAGGGCCTGGCCTATCCGGCGACGGCGTTCGGCGCGACGCACGCGGCCTTCCTCGCGGCGCGCGGCATCACCGGGCCGCGCGAGGTGTTCGAGGGCAACAAGGGCTTCATGGACGCCATCGCCGGACGCTTCGAGCTCGACTGGGAGCGCGAGGACCTCGAGGCGGTGACGCGGACGATCCTCAAGCGCTTCAACGCCGAGATCCACTCGCAGTCGGCGATCGAAGCCGTGCTCGAGCTGCGCGCGGAGCACGGCATCGGCGCCGGCGACGTCGAGCGGATCGAGCTGGACGTGTTCCAGGTGGCCTACGACATCATCGGCGGCGGCGAGGAGGGCGACAAGACCGCGGTCGAGACCAAGGAGCAGGCCGACCACTCGCTCCCGTACCTGCTGGCGGTCGCGCTGATCGACGGCCAGGTGATGCCCGCCCAGTACGAGGCCGCGCGGATCGTCCGCGACGACGTGCAGCGGCTGCTGCGCCGCGTGGAGGTCCGGCCCGACGCCGAGCTGAGCCGCCGCTTCCCCGCCGAGCACGCCTGCCGGCTGCGCATCCGGCTGCACGACGGACGTCTGCTCGAGCGCTCCAAGCGCGACTACGAGGGCTTCCACACCCGCCCGATGAGCTGGGAGACCGTGGTGGGCAAGTTCGAGCGCCTCAGCGCTCCGTTCGCGGACGAGCAGCTGCGCCGGCGGACAGTCGACGCGGTGGCGCGACTCGACCAGATCGACATCCCAGAGCTCTCCGCTCCGCTCGAGCGAGCACGACGGCAATCAACCGAAACGGCGATGACAAGATGACCCTGCACGACACACTCACACGCGAGCCGCTCGCGTTCCCCTTCCTGACCGGCGCGCAGCGTCCGCGCAAGCCGCGCACGCGCGGCGTCACGGAGATCCGCGGCCCGTACTACTCGGTGATGGGGCGGCGCTATCTGGAGGACGTGCTCGACACGATGGGCGAGCACGTGGACGCGCTCAAGTTCGCCGGCGGCTCGTTCACGCTGATGCCCGAGCGCGCGCTCGCGGAGATCATCGAGACGGCGCACGCGCACGACGTGCTGGTCTCGACCGGCGGCTTCATCGAGCACGTGCTCACCCAGGGCCCGCAGGCCACCGACCGCTACATCGAGGAGGCCGCCCGCGTCGGGTTCGACATCCTCGAGATCTCGGCCGGCTTCATCACGATCCCCACCGACGACATTTTGCGGCTGGTCGAGCGTGTCCAGGCCGCGGGCATGAAGGCCAAGCCGGAGGTCGGGATCCAGTTCGGCGCCGGCGGTGCGACCACGCCCGCGGAGCTCGCGCAGGAGGGCACGCGCGACGTCGGCTACGCGATCGACCTCGCCCGCCGCTGCCTGGACGCGGGCGCCTACATGATCATGATCGAGTCCGAGGGCATCACCGAGGAGGTCACGACCTGGCGCACCGACGTCGTCGCGACGATCGCGCGCGAGCTCGGCCTGGAGAAGGTGATGTTCGAGGCGGCCGACCCGGAGGTGTTCGGCTGGTACGTCAAGAACTACGGCCCGGAGGTCAACCTGTTCGTCGACCACTCCCAGATCGTCCAGCTCGAGTGCCTGCGCCGCGGCATCTGGGGCACCAAGAGCCTGTGGGGGCGCGTCGTCACATATCCGGGGGAGTAGCGATGGCCGTCGACGTGCGCGCCAAGCGCGCCTATGAGGACGCGGACTCCGGCGACGGCCACCGGGTGCTGATCGACCACGTCTGGCCGCGCGGCGTCTCCCGCGAGCGCGCCCACCTGGACGAGTGGGCGCGCGAGCTGGCGCCGAGCGACGAGCTGCGCAAGTGGTTCGACCACGTGCCCGAGCGCTTCCCGGAGTTCCGCTCGCGCTACCGCGACGAGCTCGCTGCCCACGGCGAGCAGGTCGAGGAGCTGCGCCGGCGCGCGCGGGAGGGAACGCTGACGATCGTGTACGCCGCGCGCGACACCGAGCACAACAACGCGGTCGTGCTGGCGGAGCTGATCCGGGACGGCTGACGCGACCGCCATCGCCGGATCGCGGACGCTGCATGACGACATCGATCTGCTCGGCGGGCTGGCGGGCGAGGCGATCGAGGCGCAGGAGCCCGCGAACGCGAACGCGCTCGAGGAGCGTGCCCGCGCGCTGGGCACGGCGCTGCGAGAGGGCGATCGGCCCGCTGGCGAGCGACTGACGGCGCTGGTGGCGGAGCTGGTCGAGGACGAGACGCTGCGCGAGGCGATCTGGGCGCCGATCCGCGTCGATAGCGCACGCGCGAACTGGTGCTGGCGGTCACCGGCCAGGCGCGGCTCCTCGACCGCACCCCGGTGCTCCAGCACTCGATCGAGCGTCGCAACCCGTACGTCGACCCTCTCTCGTTCATCGAGGTCGAGCTCCTGCGCCGCCTGCGCCGTGACAGCGTCTCCGCGGCCGCCGTCCCCTCCGGGTCGAACGTGCGGGTGGCTTCGCCGTGGTCGGCGAACGCGCGCAACGTGGCGGCGGGCATCGTGTTGATCACGCCGGGCGCGATCAGCTCCTCGACGTAGAGGACGTCGGAG
>JAICUS010000653.1 GCA_025935735.1 Solirubrobacteraceae bacterium
AGCTCGTCGGCCAGCAGCATGCCGATGTAGCCCGCCCCACCCGTCACCAGCGTTCTCGCCATGGGCCCAGACGGTATCGCGGGCGGCCTCAGCGGCTCGCGTAGAGCCAGCTGCGCGCCCAGTCGCGCGTGTCCTCGGCCCGCCGGCCGGAGAAAGCGAAGCCGTGGGCGGCCAGGAACGCGCGGACGGCCGCGGCGGTCGGGCGGCCCATGAAGTCGTGGCAGCTGACGGCGACGTGGCGCACCAGCCCGATGCTCTCCCGCATGCCCTGGAACGCCGCCGCCTCAGAGCCCTCGACGTTGACCTTGAGCAGGTCGATCCGGGAGATGCCGTGCTCGGCGACGAGGGCGTCGAGCGTCGTGGCCGGCACGCGGTGCCCGGGTCCATCCTCGACGACGCGGTGGCCGAGATGGTGCCCCTCGCTGCCGACCACCGCCTCGCCGACCCGGTCGGAGATCGCCGCGTGGATGGGCAGCGCGTTGGCCAGGCCGTTGAGCTCGCGCCGCAGCTCCAGGCAGCGGTAGGTCTGCGGGTCGGCCTCGACGGCGTAGACCGCGCCCTCGGGCCCGACGAGCCGGCTCATCAGGTCCAGCTCGGACCCCATGCCCGCGCCGAGGTCGACGATCACGTCGCCGGCCGCCGGCGTGTATTCCTGGAAGAAGACGTCGGCGTGCGCGCGCTCGAAGTCCCAGGGCGACGTGGCGATCGGCTCGAGCATCGGCGCGACCACGCCCGGCCAGCGGAACAGCCACAGGCGCTCGGTCGCGTCGTAGCGGATGCCCACGCGCACGCCGTAGAGCCGGCGGATCCGCCATCGCAGCGCGCGGGCCACGAGCGGGCGGGTCCCCGGGCGGTCGAGCGCCGCGACGACGGGGTGCATCGGCTCAGAGCGTCTCGGCGACCCGCTCGCCCGCGCCGACCTCGGCCGCCAGCGCCTCGACGACGTGGTCCTGGTCCGCGTGGCTCAGGTGCGGATACAGCGGCAGCGTGATCTCGCGCGCCGCGACCTCCTCGGCCCGCGGGCAGGAGCCGAGCGCGTCCGCGTAGGCGCTGAGCTCGGGGACGCTCGGGTAGAGCACGCTGGTCTGCACGCCCCAGCGCTCGCGCAGGCCCTCGCGCACCGCGTCGCGCGCCTCGGCGGCCACCAGCACGGGCATGGCGTAGCACGCGCTGAGCGCGACGTCGGCGGCGCGGTAGGGGACCGAGATTTCCCGCAGCGGCGCGAGCCGCTCGCGGTAGCGGCGCACGAGCGCCCGGCGGGCGGCGACGTCCTCGTCCAGCCGCGGCAGCCGGGCGAGCAGCAGCGCGGCCCGCGGCTCGTCCAGGCGGTAGTTGAAGCCCGTCTCCACCACGTCGTACTCCATGGCGTGCCCGTGGTGGCGGTCCCAGGTCCCGGAGGTCATGGCGTGCGAGCGCAGCCGCCGGGCCAGCGCGGCCACGCGGTCGTCGTCGGTGGCCAGCAGGCCGCCCTCGCCGCAGGACAGGATCTTGTTGGAGAAGAACGAGAACGCGCCGGCCAGCCCGACCGTGCCGAGCGGCCGCCCGCCGTGCGTGGTGCCCGCCGGCGCGTGCGCCGCGTCCTCGATGAGCGCGATCCCGTGGTGGTCGCACAGCGCCCGCAGCGCCTCCACCGCAGCCGGGTAGCCGCCGTAGTGGACCGCGCAGACCGCCTTCGTGCGCGGGGTGATCCGCGCGGTGACGTCCGCCAGGTCGAGCCCGAAGTCGCGCGGGCCGGCGATGTCGGCCAGCACCGGCGTCCCGCCCGCGTGGCGGACCGCGGCCGCCGTCGCCACGAAGGTCAGCGCGGGGACGATCACCTCGTCGCCCGGCCCGACGCCCGCCGCCAGATAGGCGAGGTGCAGCGCGGCGGTGCAGGAGTTGACCGCGATCGCGTGGCGCACGCCGAGCCGGGCGGCGAACGCCGCCTCGAACGCCGCCGTGCGCGGGCCCATGGTCAGCCAGCCGGAGCGCAGCGTGTCGGCCACGGCGGCGATCGCCGCCTCGTCGAGGCGCAGGTCGAACAGGGGGACGCGCGGAACAGCCATCGGGATTTCCGAGTATCGCCGACTTCGGCGGCTATTCACCCGGCAGAAGGTCGGGGAGCAGGCGGTCGAACTCGGCGATCGCCTGCTCGTAGTCGTCGTGGCGGCCGATGTCCAGCCAGTAGCCGTCGTAGGGGAACGAGCCGACGGGCTCGCCCGCGGCCAGCAGCGCGTGCACCAGGTCGGGCAGGTCGAACGGCCGGTCGGCCGGCACGTACGTGCGCACGCGCGGCTCCAGCGCGTAGACGCCCATCGAGACGGTGTAGCTGAGCGTCGGCTTCTCCTCGTAGGCCACCAGCCGCCGGTTCTCGTCGGTGTGCAGGACGCCGTAGTCGATGAACACCTCGCGCCGGTGGGTGGCGATGGTCAGCGCGTTGCCGGCCGCCTGGTGGGCGTCGCAGAGGTCGCGGAAGTCGAGCGTGGTCAGCACGTCGCCGTTGAGCATCAGGAACGTCTCGTCCAGGCCGTCGATGGAGGCCAGCGGGCCCGCCGTGCCGCGGGGCGTGCGCTCCTCGTGGTAGGCGATCCGCACGCCGTGGTCGGACCCGTCGCCGAACACCGCGGCGATCAGGTGCGCCAGGTGGCCGACGGCGATCGTCAGGTCGTCGAAGCCGGTGCGGTGCAGCTGGCGCACCACCACGTCGAGGATCGCCCGGTCGCCCACCGGCAGCAGCGGCTTGGGCAGCACCGTGGTGTAGGGGGCGAGGCGCGACCCGCGCCCGCCGGCCAGGATGACCGCGCGGCGGCTCACAGCAGGGCGCGGTAGGCGTCGGCGAGGCGGTCCATGTGCACGGCGGCATCATGATGGCGCTCGACCAGCGCGCGTGCCCGCACGGCGATCTCGCCAGGGTCGTCGAGCAGCCGCCGGATCGCGCCGGCCACCGCGCCGCGCTCGATCGGCACGATCAGCGCCTCACGCCCGTCGCCGATCTGCTCGTGCACCCACGGCAGGTCCGACAGCACGCACGGCGCTCCGCAGGCCATCGCCTCGAACACAGACCGGGGCGCGGAGTCCGAGGAGGCGATCGAGACGCACACGTCGGCGACACGGTAGTAGGCGGCCATCCGCTCGTACTCGACGTGGCCGACCACGTGCACGCGGTCG
>JAICUS010000831.1 GCA_025935735.1 Solirubrobacteraceae bacterium
ACCGCCCAGCACGAGTGCAGCGCGCTGGTCGTCGTCCCCGTGATGATCCAGCGGATCCTGGAGCTCGAGGACGAGGTGCTCGACCGTTACGACCTCTCGAAGGTCCGGGCGGTGCCCGTGAGTGGGTCCGCTCTGCCGGGGTCGATCTCCGACCGCTGGATGGACCACTTCGGCGAGAACCTCTACAACCTCTACGGCTCGACCGAGGTGGCCTGGGCGACGATCGCCACGCCGCGCGACCTGCGCGAGGCGCCCGGGACCGCCGGCCGCCCGCCGCGCGGGTCGGTCGTGAAGATCTACGGCGAGGACGGCCACCCGCTGCCCAGGGGTGAGACGGGGCGGATCTTCGTCGGCAACGCCGTGCAGTTCGAGGGCTACACCGGCGGCGGCAACAAGGACGAGATCGACGGGCTGCTGTCCTCGGGCGACGTCGGGCACTTCGACGACGACGGGCGGCTGTTCATCGACGGCCGCGACGACGACATGATCGTCTCGGGCGGCGAGAACGTCTTCCCGGCCGAGGTCGAGGACCTGCTCATGGGCCACTCCAACGTCGCCGACGTGGCGGTGTTCGGCGTCGAGGACGAGAAGTTCGGCCAGCGCCTGAAGGCGGTGATCGTCAAGCGCGGCGAGCTCTCGGAGAAGCAGGTCCAGGACTACGTCAAGAAGAACCTGGCCGGCTACAAGTCCCCGCGCGAGGTCGTGTTCGTGGACGAGCTGCCGCGCACGTCCACGGGCAAGGTGCTCAAGCGGGAGCTGCAGGACGCCTGACCCCGTACCTACAGTAAGAGGAGCCATGCCTCAGCGCACCGACCTCTTCGATCTCGGGCGCCTCGGGCTGACCTCCGGCGAGGGACGGCGGCTGGAGCTGTTCGTCCACCTCGAGCCCTTCGCGTACGGCGGCTCGTCATACGCGGTCATGCCGGAGCTCGTGCCCATGCGCCTCGACGTCTCCCGCACCACCAGCCAGGGCTGGGCGCTGCGGCTGCGCTTCTCTGCCGGCCTCGCGGGCCCGTGCATGCGCTGCCTGGAGCCGGCCGCGCCGGTGTTCGAGGTCGACGCCTACGAGGTCCACCAGCCCGGCGGCGGCGAGGAGCTGACCTCCCCGTACATGGGCGACGAGCTCGACCTCGCCGCCTGGGCCCGCGACGCGCTCGCGCTCGCCCTGCCGGCCCAGCTGACGTGCCGCGAGGACTGTGCCGGCCTGTGCCCGCAGTGCGGCGCCGACCTCAACGAGGACCCGTCCCACGCGCACGAGGCCGCGCCCGACCAGCGCTGGGCGAAGCTCTCGGAGCTCAAGTTCGACTAGCCGCCGTCGATTGCGCGGGGTGTGGCCGCCGCGCACGTCGAGTACCTCGCCTACCACGACTCCCTGACCGGGCTGGCGAACCGTGCCGCGATGGACGCGGCGCTGGCCGAGGCGGTGGCCGAGGCGCGGCTCGCCGGCACCACGGTGGCGCTGGCCTATGTGGACATCGACGACTTCAAGCGGGTCAACGACTCGCTGGGGCACGACATCGGCGACCTGCTGCTGCGCGAGGTGGCGGCGCGGTTGCGCTGCGCCGTGCGGCCGGGCGACCTGCTGGCCCGCCGCGGCGGCGACGAGTTCCTCGTGCTGCTGCGCGGCGCCATTGAGGCCGAGGCGGTCGGCCAGCGGCTGATCGACGCGCTGGCCGCGCCGTTCGCGCTGGGCGCGGCGGAGCTGCTGGTCGAGTGCAGCGTGGGCGTGAGCGTGTTCCCGGGCGACGCGGAGTCGGCCGAGGCGCTCGTCGCGCACGCCGACGCCGCGATGTACGAGGCCAAGTCCGACGGCGCGGGCGTCACCGTCTACGGCGCCGGCACCGAGGACCCGCTGGAGCGGCTCGCGCTGGCCGCGCGGCTGCGGCGGGCGATCGACGCAGGCGAGCTCGAGCTGCACTATCAGCCGATCTGCCGCGCGGCGGACGGCCTCGTGCTCGGCGTC
>JAICUS010000564.1 GCA_025935735.1 Solirubrobacteraceae bacterium
AGCCGCACCGGGAGCGCCGGCGGTGCCCACGACGTTGCCGCCCATGCCAGCCCCTCCCTTCCCCGCCGCTCCGCCATTGTTCCGTCCGCCGCCTCCACCACACGCGGCCACAGCCACCACGGCCAAGCCCGCGATCGCGATCAGATCATCCCAACGACCTGGACCATGCATCGAACCTCCAACAGGGGGACGGACGGCAGGACTGGTGCACGCGGTCGCCAGCGCAGCCGGGTGACGAGCGCCCCGTTCGACGCATTACTTTTTCGCCGCGCAACCCTACCTCAGGAAGAATGTTCGGCGCGCCTTCAGCGTTCACCTGCGACACCTGTGAACGGCCGCCCGAAAACGTCGAGATCTGACAGTCGAGCCTGACTTGGCCGGCCCGGGAAGTGGCGCGGGCGGGATCGGCGCAGCGAAAATCGGCGGTCCGAAGCCGGGACTGGGAGAAGCGGGACCCGAGGGCGCAAACCTCGGGCCCCCCGAAGCAACGGTGCGACGACGGTGAGCATCGCCGTGCAGCCGCGCTGAGGCAACTTTTCACCCGCGCCCGCGCGGCGGGGCGCGGTGTGCGAGGACGAAAGTTTCCGAGAGTTTCGGTGCGCGTGGTGCGCGAAGGTCGCGTACGTCTGTCCCGCCGATGATCGGGGTCAGATCTACTGCTCGGACGAATGCCGCGAGGCCGGCGACGACCGGCGGCTGAAGAAGGCGCGTGCCACCTACCGGGCCTGCCCGCTGGTGCGCGAGGACCACAAGGAATACATGCGCGAATGGCGCACGCAGCGGCGGGAAGCCCGGACGCGCGTGAGAGATCAGGGTCCTCAAAAACTTGCGCTCCTGTCAGAGCTGGGCGTCGCGCCTCTTCCGGCCGCGTCGATGAACGCCGCGCCCGAGAGCGAGGCCGCAAGGAACGATGTCCATGATTCGACCGAAGCTGGTGATCAAACCGTGGCGGGAAGCGACGCGGCTTTTGCTGAGCGACGTGGAGGGGGAGGTGCTGCGGGCGGCGCTGCCGTGGCGGCCGCGCGATCCGCGGGCGGCGCCGACGCTGCTCGAGGGGCTGGCGCTGTGGCTGGGGCGTCCGCTCTGCGTTGTGCTGTGTGCGGCCGATATGGACGCTTCGTGCGTGCCGGGCCTCTCGGACGATTTCGGCGTCGGCGCGGCGACCGTGCACTACGAGGTGGAGGTGGTGGACCCGGCCCGGCGTCCGCGCGGGCTGGGGCCCTTCCGTGACCTGCGCCAGCTCCTGCTGCGAGGTGCGCGATGACCACCACGCCGGAGCTCGAGGCCGAGATCATCCGCCTGCACTACGCCGAGCACTGGCGGGTGGGCACGATCGCCGGGCAGCTCGGCGTGCACCCCACCGTCGTCCGGCGGGTGCTCGGGATCGGCGAGGCGCGCGCCGACGGAGCGCTGCGGCCGCGGCTTGCCGACCCTTTCCGCGAATTCATCAAGGAGACGCTGGAACGCTACCCGCGCCTGCGGGCGACACGGCTCTTCGACATGCTGGTGGGCCGCGGCTACAAGGGGGCGGTGCGCACGCTGCGCACGTACGTCGCCGAGATTCGGCCCGCGCCCCGTCGCGAGGTCTACCTGCGCACGGAGCCGCTTTGCGGCGAGCAGGCGCAGATCGACTGGGCGCACGCCGGGACGGTGGCGGTGCCAGGCGGGGAGCGCGCCCTGTGGCTCTTCGTGATGGTGCTGTCGTACTCGCGGGCGCTGTGGGGCGAATTCGTACTCGACCTGTCGGTGCATTCGCTCTGCCGGTCGCTGGTGCGCGCGGCGCGCGCCTTCGGCGGCACGACTCGTCAATGGCTCTTCGACAATCCGAAGACGGTCGTGCTCGAGCGCCGAGGGGACGCGGTGCGCTTTCATCCGGTGCTACTGGACCTCTGCGGCAAGATGCGCGCGCAGCCCCGACTGTGCGCGGTCCGGCGCCCCGAACACAAGGGACGCGTCGAGCGCGCGATCCGCTACCTACGCGATCGTTTCCTGGCCGGCCGTGTGATCTCGTCGGTGGCAGCCGGCAACGTCGACCTCGGACGCTTCATCGCCGACATCGCGCATTCGCGCCCGCATCCGGTGCTGGGCCCGCGCACCGTCGGCGACGTGCTCGCCGAGGAGCGCGGGCGTCTGCTCGCGCTGCCCGATCCGCTACCGGACACCGACATGGTCGCGCCCGCTAACGTAGACCGCCAGGCCTTCGTCCGCTTCGACACCAACCGCTACTCGGTGCCGACCGAGCACGCCGAGCGGACGCTGACGCTCGTCGCCGACGACCGCGAGGCGCGGCTCCTCGACGGCGCCCGGGTGGTGGCGCGGCACGAGCGCTGCTTCGGCAAGCGGCAGATCATCGAGGTCGCCGCCCACCGCGCCGCGCTCGTGGCCGAGCGGCGTGCGGCGGCCGACCTCAAGGGCCGCGACCGGCTGCGCGCCGCCGCGCCCCAATTCGGCACCCTGCTCGAACGCTGGGCGCTCGCCGGCCCAAGCCTGGCCATCCAGGTCACCCGCGCCATCAAGCTCCTCGACCTGTACGGAGACGAGATCTTCGCCGCGGCGGTGGCGGAGGTGGTGGCGCGAGGGCTGCAGGACACGAGCGCGCTCGCCGTGGCAGCCGACCGCCTCCGCCGCGACCGCCGCCGGCCCGTCCCCGTCGAAGTCCTGCTGCCGGCGGACATCGACGACCACGACGTCATCCCCCACGACTTGGACACCTACGATGACGACCGCGAGTGATCCGCCGAGCGACGACGTCGTCGATGGGCTCAAGCAGCTCGGCTTCCGAGCGGGGCGGGACGCGCTCGCGGCCTTCCTGACCCACGCGCACAAGAGCCGCCTCGGCCCGACCGAAACCCTCGAGCAAGTGGTCGCGCTCGAGCGCCGCGCGCGCGAGGCCACCAACCTGGCCCGCCGCACCCGGGCCGCGTATCTCGGAAAATACAAGCCGCTCGACCGCTTCGACTGGGCCCACCCGCGCAAGATCGACCGCGCTCTTGTCGAGCGCCTCGTCGGTCTCGACTTCGTCGCGCGCGGAGACAACGTGCTGCTTCGCGGCCCATCCGGCGTCGGCAAGACCATGCTCGCCCAGAACCTGGGCCAGGCCGCGCTCGTCGCCGGGTACACCGTCCGCTTCACCACGCTCGCCGCCGCGCTGGCCGACCTCTTGCGCCAGGAGTCCGTCCCCGCTTTCGAGCGCCGCCTCAAGCGCTACCTGCGCCCGGACCTTTTGATCCTGGACGAGCTCGGGTACCTCCCCTGCGACAGCCGCGCCGCCGACATCATCTACAACATCGTCAGCCGCAGGCATGAGGACCGAAGCCTCGTCATCACGACCAATCTCGCCTTCAAACAGTGGGGCACCGTCTTCCCCGGCGCCGCCTGCGTCGGCGCCCTCGTCGACCGCTTCGCCCAGCACTGCCACCGCGTCGACATCGACGCCGACTCCTGGCGTGACGCCCACGGCTTCGAACGCGACGACCCACCGCCCGCCAACAAGCCCGGCCGCCGCAAACGCCGATGACCCTCACGTCGCCGGAGAACGTCGACTGTCACATTTCGACGGAAACCTCCGGCCGTCTACAGCGTTCCCGAGACGGCGATCGAGTTGCCGAGCTGGCTCGATGATTCGTGATGCTGATGACGATCGGCGAGCGGCCGTTCTGGCGGCTGATCTCGCTGGCAGCGCCGCGATACTATTGTTTGATGTCGAGCCAGCCCTTCCCTGCCGACCACCCGGCGGCCAGTTGGCGATACGAATGTCTTCTACTTGAGCAGCCGCACATCGAGACGAGGGGCCTCTGGTACAAGGACGGTGAGTATTTCGTCATCTGTCCCGGCCTGGCCGACGGCCTGA
>JAICUS010000093.1 GCA_025935735.1 Solirubrobacteraceae bacterium
TACCTGCGCGAGGTGCGGCGCAACTTCGCGCTGGTGGCCGAGTGGGACGACCACGAGGTCGAGGACAACTACGCCGGCGAGCTGGGCGGCGGCGCGGCCGGCACCCGGCGTGTGCCGTTCCCGCAGCGGCGGGCGAACGCCTATCGCGCGTACTTCGAGCACATGCCGCGGCGGCTGCGGCGCGACTTCCGCACCTATGGCTCGGTCCCGCTGGGCAACGCCGAGCTGTTCCTGCTCGACGACCGTCAATACCGCGGCGACCAGCCGTGCAACCCGACCGACTCCTTCCTGTCGCAGCCCTGCCCGCCGAGCACCACCGACGACCCGCGCGCATCTTTGCTCGGAGGGACCCAGCAGGCCTGGCTCAAGCGCGCGCTGTCGGCGTCGAAGGCGCGCTGGAAGCTGATCGCCAACCAGGTGATGATCAGCTCGCTCGACTTCCCGCCGGGCAACCCGCTGAACACGGACTCGTGGGACGGCTACGGCGCGGCGCGCGCCGATCTTGTCAACCACATTGCGAACGATCACATTCACGATGTCGTCTTCGTGACCGGTGACATCCCAAGGGGGCTTCGCCCCCATGTCGCCGGCGCTTCGCGGCCGGCTACCCCCCAGTTAGGCCGGCCACGTGACCGAGAGCGGGCGGCGCACGGTGCGCGATCCGGAGCTGCCCGACCCGGTCCGCGGCCCGGTCCGCGCCACCGAGTTCGTGTGCGGCGCCGTGACGTCGCCGGGCATCGTCGACCGCGCGCTGACCGACGAGGCGGCCCGCGTCGCCGCCGCCGCGCCGGTCGACGCCGCGGTGATGGGCAACAGCCCGCAGCTCGTCTACGCGAACGAGGCCTACAAGGGCTACGGGCTCGTGACCGCGGGGCGCGACCTGCGCGTCCGCTACCAGGCCGTGCACGACGTCCGGCAACCGCAATCCGGTGTCTTCACGCTCCGCCGCTTCCACGTCGAATCGGGTAAGCCGTTCGTGCACGACGACGGCGGCCCGGTCCCGCTGCCGGCGCCCGCGCCGCCCGGCACGCTGCCGCCGCTTCCGGGGATCGGCGGCTTGGGTCCGATAGCCTGACCGGCCGCCCCACCACGTTCCGAAAGGGTTCCCGTCATGGCTGTACGCGTCGGCATCAACGGCTTCGGCCGCATCGGCCGCAATGTCTTCCGCGCTGCGCACGCGTCGTCCGCCGACGTCGAGATCGTCGCGGTCAACGACATCACGGATGCCGGCACGCTCGCGCACCTGCTCAAGTACGACTCGGTCTTCGGCAACTTCCCCGGCCAGGTGCAGGCCGGCGACGGCGCGATCACGGTCGACGGGCGCGAGGTCAAGGTGCTGGCCGAGCGCGACCCGGCCGCGCTGCCCTGGGGCGACATCGGCGTCGACGTGGTCATCGAGTCGACCGGCCTGTTCACCAAGCGCGACGACGCCGCCAAGCACCTTGACGCCGGCGCCAAGAAGGTCATCATCTCCGCGCCGGCCACCGAGCCGGACGCGACGGTCGTGCTCGGCGTCAACTTCGACGACGTCTACGACCCGGACAATCACCACGTCATCTCCAACGCGTCCTGCACGACGAACTGCCTGGCGCCGGTGGCCAAGGTGCTCAACGACATGGTGGGCATCGAGAAGGGCCTGATGACCACGATCCACGCCTACACGGCCGACCAGCGCCTGCAGGACGCCCCGCACAAGGACCTGCGGCGCGCGCGCGCGGCGGCGATCAACCTGGTGCCGGCGTCGACCGGCGCGGCCAAGGCGATCGGGCTCGTCATCCCCGAGCTCCAGGGCAAGCTGCACGGCTTCGCGGTGCGCGCGCCCGTCCCCACCGGCTCGGTGGTCGACCTGACGATCGTCGCCGGGCGCGACACGTCCAAGGACGAGATCAACGAGGCGTTCGCGTCGCAGGCCGACACCGGCGGCTTCGCGGGCATCCTGCGCTACACGACCGACCCGATCGTCTCCTCGGACATCGTCGGCTCGTCGTTCTCGTCGATCTTCGACGCCGAGCTGACGTCGGTGCTCGAGGGCAACCTGGTGAAGGTCATCGCCTGGTACGACAACGAGTGGGGCTACTCGAACCGCTGCGTCGAGCTCGCCCAGAAGGTGCTCGTGCGTGCGCACGCTTGACGACCTGGACGTCGACGGCAAGCGCGTCCTCGTCCGGGTGGACTTCAACGTCCCCCTGGACGAGGGTCGCAACATCACGGACGACGCACGGATAAGGGCCGCGCTGCCGACGCTGCGGGAGCTGCGCGAGAAGGGGGCGAGGCAGCTCGTGCTGCTCGCGCACCTCGGGCGGCCGAAGGGGCGCGACGAGACGTTCTCCCTGAGGCCAGCGGCCGAGCGGCTGGCCGAGCTGCTCGAGACCGAGGTGCAGCTCGCGCCCGACCTCGACGACGTGCCCGACGCCGAGGTCGTGATGGTGGAGAACGTGCGGTTCTTCGAGGGCGAGACGAAGAACGACCCGGGCCTGGCCGAGCGCTACGCCGCACTGGCCGACGTCTACGTCAACGACGCGTTCGGCGCGGCCCATCGCGCCCACGCGTCCACCGAGGGCGTCGCGCATCTGCTGCCGTCCGCGGCCGGCCGGCTGCTCGAGCGCGAGGTGGCCACGCTGACCGGCATCCTCGAGGACCCGAAGCGGCCGCTCGTCGCGGTGGTGGGCGGCGCGAAGGTGACCGACAAGATCGGCGTCCTGGAGGCGTTCCTCGAGCGCGCCGACGCGGTGCTGGTCGGCGGCGCGATGTGCTTCCCGTTCTTCAAGGCCGCCGGCCACTCCGTGGGCGACTCGCTGTGCGAGCAGGAGGGCATCGGGCCGGCGGAGCAGGTGATGGGCGACGGCAAGCTCGAGCTGCCGTCGGACCTCGTGGCCGGGCGCGAGTTCTCCGCCGGCACCGAGGTCCGCAAGCTCGACGACGTCGACGTCCCCGACGGCTGGATGGGCCTGGACATCGGCGCCGGCACGTCGGAGCGCTACGGCGCGGCGATCGCCTCCGCCGGCACCGTCTTCTGGAACGGGCCGATGGGCGCGTTCGAGCTCGCGCCGTTCGCCGCCGGCACGAAGGCCGTCGCCGAGGCGATGGCCGCCACCGGCGCGACCACCGTCGTGGGCGGCGGCGACTCGGCGGCGGCGCTCGCGCAGTTCGGGCTGGCCGACCGGGTAGACCACCTGTCGACCGGCGGCGGCGCGTCGCTGGAGCTGATCGAGGGCAAGGAGCTGCCGGGCGTGAAGGCCCTGACATGAGGAAGCCGTTCATCGCCGGCAACTGGAAGATGAACAACACGATCGCCGAGGCGGAGGCGCTCGTGCAGGCGCTGCTGCCCCGGGTGGGGGCCGTCGAGGACGTCGACGTCGTCGTGTGCCCGCCGTTCCTCGCGCTGCAGGCGGTGGTCGACTCCGTGCGCGGCTCGGCCGTCGGCGTCTATGCCCAGAACATGGCCGAGAGGGACTCCGGCGCGTGCACCGGCGAGGTGTCGGCGGCGATGCTCACCGAGATCGACGTGCAGGGCGTGATCCTCGGGCACTCCGAGCGGCGCGAGCTCTACGGGGAGACCGACCGCCTCCTGCAGCTGAAGGTGCCGAAGGCGCTCGAGGCCGGCCTGGTGCCGATCCTCTGCGTGGGCGAGACCGAGGACGAGCGCGAGCGCGGCGCCACCGAGCGCAAGCTGCGCCACCAGGTGAATGAGGCGCTGGAGAAGGTGCCGGTGGACCGGCTGTCCGAGGTCGTCGTGGCCTATGAGCCGATCTGGGCGATCGGCACGGGCCGCACCGCCACGCCCGAGCAGGCGCAGGAGGCGATCGCGTTCGTACGCGCGCTCGTGCAGGGCTTAGACAAGCAGGCCGGCAGCGCCGTGCGCGTGCTCTACGGCGGCTCGATGAAGGCCGGCAACGCGGCGGAGATCCTCGCCCAGCCCGACGTCGACGGCGGCCTGATCGGCGGCGCCTCGCTGGAGGCCGACAGCTTCGCGGCGATCGTCGAGGCCGCGCGCGGATGACGGTCCCGCACGTCGCGCTGATCGTGCTCGACGGCTGGGGGCTGGCCGAGCCGGGCCCCGGCAACGCGATCTCGCTGGCCGACACGCCGGTGTTCGACGAGCTGTGGTCGCAGCATCCCCACACGACGCTGATCGCGATGGGCGAGAGCGTCGGGCTGCCGGAGGGCCAGATGGGCAACTCCGAGGTCGGCCACCTCAACCTCGGCGCCGGCGCGATCGTGCCGCAGGACCTCGCGCGGATCGACAAGGCCGTCGAGGACGGCACGCTGGCCGGCAACGAGGTGCTCCGGGCGGCGCTCGACGACCGCTTCGAGCGCATCCACCTGATCGGCCTCGTGTCCGACGGCGGCGTGCACTCCTCCGACCGGCACCTGCGCGCGCTGCTCGAGCTCGCCGGCGACCGCGCGGTCGTGCACGCGTTCACCGACGGCCGCGACACCGACCCCAAGGGCGGCGCCGGCTACCTGGCCGAGGTCGAGGGCTGGGGCGGGCACGTGGCCAGCGTCGTCGGGCGCTACTTCGCCATGGACCGCGACCAGCGCTGGGACCGCACGGAGAAGGCGCTCGCACTGCTGGTCGAGGGTAAGGCGGAGCACCACGCCGACACGGCGGAGGAGGCGGCCCGGACCGCGTACGAGCGCGGCGAGACCGACGAGTTCATCGAGCCGACGACCGTGGGCGACCCCGTGTGCATCCGCCCCGAGGACTCGGTGATCGCGTTCAACTTCCGCCCCGACCGGATGCGCCAGATCACCGAGAAGCTCGCGCCGCACGTCGCGCTCTACACGACCCTGGCCTCCTACGACGAGGACTGGGACTACCCCGTCGTCTTCCCGCCCGCGCGCCCGTCGGTCACGCTGGCCAAGGTCATCGCCGACGCCGGCCAAGCCCAGCTGCACGTGGCCGAGACGGAGAAGTACCCGCATGTGACGTACTTCTTCAACGGCGGCGAGGAGCACCCCTACGACGGCGAGACGCGCGAGCTCGTGCCCTCGCCGCGCGATGTCCCCACCTACGACAAGAAGCCCGAGATGAGCGCGCGCGAGGCGGCGGACGCGTTCGTCGAGCACTTCTCCGACGAGCGGCCGGCGTTCGCGATCATCAACTTCGCCAACCCGGACATGGTCGGCCACACAGGCGTCATCGAGGCGGCCGTGACCGCGGTGGAGACCGTCGACGAGTGCCTGGGCCGCGTCGTGGAGGCGGTCCACGCGGCCGGCGGCGCCTGCGTCGTCACCGCCGACCACGGCAACTGCGACCACATGCTCAACGACGACGGCTCGCCCAACACCGCGCACTCGCTCAACCCGGTGCCGTTCGTCGTCACCGCGGGCGCGGACGCCGTGGACGGCGAGGGGATCCTGGCCGACGTCGCGCCGACCGTGCTCGCGCTGCTGGGCATCGAGCAGCCCGAGGCCATGACCGGCCGCTCGCTGCTGGGCTGACCGCCGCTCAGCAGGCGAGCACCGCCCTGATCCGGCTCGCGTCGTCCGCCCAGCCGGCGGCCTGGGCGGGCGCCAGCCACCGCACGACGGTGGTGAACGCCTTCAGCGCCCCGCAGGCGGCCGCGCGATGCGGGGCGAGCCGGGCGGCGACCGCACGCAGCGCTGCGGTGAGCTGCGCCTTGATCGCGGGGGACAGGCGGGAGGCGCCGACCACCTCGTCGATCAACCGCGAGATCTGCGCGGCGGCGCCCAGCACGGTCACGGTGAAGGTCCCGTGCGACGTGTTCGCGGCGTTGTCCGTGGCCGCGCACTCGACCTGGGTCGTGCCGATCGCGAACAGGCTGCCACCGGCCGGCGTGCAGACGACGCTCGGACTGGGGTCCCGGTCCCGGTCGTCGGTCGCGGTCGCGGTGAAGGCGACCGTCGCGCCGCCCGGGCCGGTCGCGTTCGCCGTGATGTCACCGGGGACGGTCAGCACCGGCGGGGTCGTGCCCTCCAGCCGCGGCCGGAAGAACTCCACCGCCCGCTGCGTGATCTCGAGCTCGACCGCGTCGGTGCTGAGGCCCGTGCACGGCGGGGCGGTGACGCCGGGGTCGCACACGTCGTCCTGGACGACGGGCCCGCTGATGTGCGGGATCCAGCCGCACGTCGCGTCGGTGCCGGGGTCCGGGCAGCCGTACTCGGCGTTCGGGGTGGCGGCGACGAGCCGCTTGATGTTCACGGGCTGCGTGAAGAACCCCGGGGCGCAGTAGTGCACGGCCTTGCCGGAGATCGATCCGGGGAAGGACGCGGCGATCAGCCCGAGGTTCCAGCGGTCGAGCGGCCGGCTCGCGTCGACGGCCTCGGCCGCGCTCACCGTCCCGTCGCGGTCGGCGTCGAAGGCGGAGCCGGCGGTCTGCATCTGCGCGCAGTAGTTGGAGTCGAAGCTGCGGTGGACGGCGTGGGCGACCTCGACGAGCTGCTTGTCGGTCGTCGCCGGGATCGCGTCGTAGGCCTCTTTGGTGTTGACCGGCATCGTGTTGCGGTCGCGCTCGCCGTAGATCAGGAGCGTCGGGACGGTGATGCCTTTGAGGTCGACGCCGTTGTTGATCGCCTTGGCGCCGATCGCCATCCCCATGATCGCCTTGACCCGCGGCTCGCGTCGCGCGTCCTGCCAGCACAGGCCGTCCGTGGTCTCGACCGGTGCCCACGTGGCCCCGGCCGTACCCCAGGGCACGCTGCCGCCGGCGACGGCGAGCGCCGTGATGGTCCCGCGGGAATGCCCCATCACGCCGGCCCGGTCCGCGTCGACGTCCGTTGCGAACCAGCCGGGGAGGGCGTCCCATGAGTAGCCGCTGAGAGCCAGCCGGAGGTCCGCTCGCGCACCGGGCGCACGAGGCGCCGGTTGCTCGTGCAACTATCCGGCGCTACAATTCCCCCATGGCATCGTTGGACACGGCCGCCGAGCAGCTCACACCGGTTGAGCTGGGCGCCTGGCGCGGGTTGCTGCGCGTGCACGCCGCGCTCGTCAAGTCGCTCGACGCCGAGTTGTCCGCCGCGCACGAGCTGCCGCTGAGCTCCTACGAGGTGCTGATCACGCTCGAGGCCGCGCCCAGCCGCAAGCTGCGCATGTCCGAGCTGGCCGACTCCGTGCTGCTGTCGCGCTCGGGTATGACCCGCTTGGTCGACCGCCTGGAGCAGAACGGCCTGCTGGAGCGCGACCACTGCACCGCCGACGGCCGCGGCTGCTTCGCCGTGCTCACCGACAAGGGGCTCGGCGCCGTCGCCGAGGCGCGCCGCACCCACTTCGGCGGCGTGCGCGAGCGCTTCCTCTCCCAGTTCGCCGACGAGGAGCTGCGGCTGCTCGCCACGTTCTGGGACCGCGTGCTGCCGGGCGCGTCCGGGTTGGACTAAGGCACCCGGGCCATGACGTTCGTGTGGTACTCGAAGAACCCGTCGTAGGTTCCCTGCATCCACAGCACCTCGAGCTCGTCGGCGCGGTTGCGCGGCGAGATCGGGCGGATCGCGTCGCCCGGCGGGTGTGAGAGCGCGCGGTGCGCCCAGGTCGCGCCGCGGTCCGCCGTCCGCCAGCGCTCGACGACGAACCGGCCGCCGATCTTGCGCGACAGGAACACCACGCGGGGGTCCTCGTGGTCCAGCGAGATGCCGGCCGCGTAGTGTCCCTCGGGCAGCCCGTCCCCGCTGTCGGTCACGACGTGCCGGTGCCAGGCGTGGCCGTCCCACGCGGCGTAGTGGTAGATCGGGGCGCGCCCGAACGGGAAGGTGGCGAACACGACCACCGGATGCCCCTCGAAGTCGGCGGCCACGTCCCACACCCAGGCCCGCTCGCCGGTGCTGTCGACGTCGTAGACCCGGCCGCCGCGCGCCGGAGTGACCGGCAGGTCGCGCAGCCGCGCCACGCGCGTCCCGTCCGCGTGGAAGAACGCGTCGGCGTGGTAGCGCAGGTAGTAGACGCTGTTGGCGAAGCTCCCCGGGTTGCCCTCGGTGTAGGCGATGTGGATCGTCGCCTCGCCGTCGCCGTGCAGCTTCACGTACGGGCGCTGGCCCTTGATGTGCAGGAGGTTGCGGGCGACGCTCCAGCGCCCGCCGGGCGTGTGCCGGGCGAACGCCGGCCACCAGTTCCCACCGCGCCACCACAGATAGGTGCGGTTCTCCGCGCGCAGGTGCAGCGGGTTGGGATACGTGTAGCCGAAGTGGTGCGCGGTGTTGCGCGGGAACCGGTGCTCCGGACCCCAGGTCCGCACGTCCTCGGGATGGCGCGTGCGCCGGTACCACATGTGCGGGCCGTCGTGCTGACAGTAGAACGCGCTGATCCGGCCGTCGTCGTGGACGAGCAGCCCGGGGTTGTTGTGGTCGTCGACGGTCAGCCCGCGCTTGAGCACCGTCTTCTCCACGTGGCGCGTCGCGTGGTCGAAGCTCGCCACGACCACTTCCCCCGTGCGAGAGATCCAGCCGATGTACGTGCGCCGGTGCGCGCCCGAGTGGAAGACCGCGCGTGGGTCGGCGAACCACGACCAGCCTCCGTCTCCGAGCCTGCGCGCCATCCGCGGCCGACTGTATTGACATCGAGCGGGTGCGCGCGACAGACTCCCAGGCGCCCACATGTTCGATCAGCGAACAGCAGCTTGAGGCGGTTCACCTACACGGCGCTGCCGGGCCGCGTCGTGTTCGGCGCGGGGGCCGCGCGGGAGCTCGCCGCCGAGGTGGAGCGCCTGGGCGCGCGGCGGGTCCTCCTGATCGCCGGCGAGCCGGAGCGCGCGCTGGCCGAGTCGCTTACCGCCGACGTGCCCGTGCACGCCACGTTCGCCGACGTGCGCCAGCACGTGCCGGTGGAGATCGCGGCGCGGGCGCGGGCGGCGGCCGACGGGGCGGACGCGCTGCTGAGCGTCGGCGGCGGGTCGACGACCGGCACGGCGAAGGCCGTGGCGCTGGAGACGGGGCTGCCGATCGTCGCCGTCCCCACCACCTACGCGGGCTCGGAGATGACCCCGGTGTGGGGGCTCACCGAAGGCGCGCGCAAGACGACCGGGACCGACGCCCGCGTGCTGCCGAAGGTCGTCGTCTATGACCCGGAGCTGACCGTCAGCCTGCCGCCGGAGATCACCGGGCCGAGCGCGATGAACGCGCTGGCGCACTGCGTCGAGGCGTTCTACGCGCCCGGGGCGAGCCCGATCTCCTCGCTGATGGCCGAGGAGGGCATCCGGGCGATCGCCCGCGGCGTGCCGGTCGCGGTGGCGCGCCCGGACGACCTCGACGCGCGCGCCGAGACGCTGTACGGCGCCTACCTGGCCGGCGCGGCGTTCGCCGTGGCCGGCTCGGGCCTGCACCACAAGGTCTGCCACGTGCTGGGCGGCGCCTACGACCTGCCGCACGCGCCGCTGCACACGGTGGTGCTGCCGCACGTCGCGGCGTTCCAGGCGCCGGCGCTGCCGGAGGAGATGGGCCGCGTGGCCCGGGCGCTGCAAGCAGATGACGCCGGCCCGGCGCTGTTCGACCTGGCGCGGCTGATCGGCGCGCCCACCGCGCTGCGCGACATCGGCATGCGCGAGGAGGACCTGGACGAGGCGGTGGGCCTCGTGCTCGAGAAGGTCCCGGAGGACAACCCACGACGCGTGGAGGAGAAGGACGTGCGAGAACTGCTCGAGGCGGCGTTCGCGGGGCGCCGGCCATGACCCGGCGCGACCTCGCCGACGCCGCGCTGACCGACGCCGTGGTGGACGCGTTCACCACGGAGGGGCGCTTCACGACCGTGATGACCAGCCTCGTCCGCCACCTGCACGCGTTCGCCTCCGAGGTCGAGCTGACCGAGGAGGAGTGGTTCGCGGGCATCGACTTCCTCACCCGCGCGGGCCACATGACCGACGACAAGCGCCAGGAGTTCATCCTGCTCTCCGACGTGCTCGGGCTGAGCATGCTCGTGGTCGGCATCAACAACCGCCGCCCGCCGGAGGCCACGGAGTCCACGGTGTTCGGGCCGTTCTTCGTCGAAGGGTCGCCGGGCTACGAGAACGGCGACGACCTCGCCAACGGCGCTCCGGGCGAGCCATGCGACGTCTTCGGACGGGTCGTCGACGTCGCGGGCAAGCCTGTCCCCGGCGCGCTGATCGAGGTCTGGCAGGCCGACGAGGACGGCTTCTATGACGTGCAGTACTCAGATCTCCAGCAGCCTCGCGGCCGTGGCCACCTGCGCAGCGACGCGGATGGCCGCTTCTGGTTCCAGACCGTCAAGCCAGAGGCCTATCCGATTCCCGACGACGGGCCGGTGGGGGACCTGCTGCGCGCCGGCGGCCGCGGGTCGATGCGCCCGGCGCACATCCACTTCAAGATCGACGCAGAGGGCTATCAGACGTTGATCACCCACGTCTTCGCCGACGGCGACGAGCACCTCGACTCCGACGCGGTGTTCGGCGTGCGCGAGAACCTGATCGGCGAGTTCCAGCGCGCCGACGACGGGCGCTGGCGGATGACATACGACTTCGTGTTGGCGCCGGCATGATCGAGACCGACGTCCTGATCGTCGGCTCGGGGCCGGCCGGCAGCTCCAGCGCGCTGTTCCTGTCGACCTACGGCGTGGACCACATGGTCATCACGAAGTACCGCTGGACGGCCAACACGCCGCGCGCGCACATCACGAACCAGCGGGCCGTGGAGATCATGCGCGACATGGGCCTCGAGGACGAGGTCAAGGCCAAGGGGACGCCGCAGCCGCTGATGGGCGACACGGTGTTCTGCACGAGCCTGGCCGGCGAGGAGCTCGCCCGCCTGCACACCTGGGGCACGCACCCGCAGCGGCTGGCCGACTACACGCTGGCCAGCCCGTGCATCCACTACGACCTGCCGCAGGACATCTTCGAGCCGATCATCCTCGGGGAGGCCGCCCGCCGGGGCAGCCGCGTGCGCTTCGACACCGAGTACCTCTCGCACGTCCAGGACGCCGACGGCGTGACCGTGACCGCGCTGGACCGCGTGAGCGGCGCGCAGTACGAGATCCGCTGCAAGTACCTGATCGGCGCCGACGGCGGGCGCTCGAAGATCGCTGCCGACATCGGGCTGCCGATGGAGGGCGTCATGGACTGGGCGGGCTCCATGAACATCGTCTTCCACGCGGACCTGTCGAAGTACGTCGCCCACCGGCCGAGCGTCCTCTACTGGATCATGCAGCCGGGCGCGGACATCGGCGGCATCGGCATGGGGCTCGTGCGCATGGTGCGGCCGTGGAACGAGTGGCTGATCGTCTGGGGCTACGACATCGCCGACCCGCCGCCGTTCGTCGACGAGGAGGTGGCCACGCGGGTCGTCCACAACCTGGTGGGCGACGACACGATCGAGGTCACGCTGCGCTCGACGTCGCTGTGGGGCAACAACAAGATGTACGCCAAGCGCTACGTCGAGGGCCGGGTGTTCTGCATGGGCGACGCCTGCCACCGCCACCCGCCGAGCAACGGGCTGGGCTCGAACACGTCGATCGGCGACGCCTACAACCTCGCCTGGAAGCTGGCGCTCGTGCTGGGCGGGAAGGCGGCGCCGTCGCTGCTGGACTCCTACGACGCCGAGCGCGCGCCGATCGGCCGCCAGATCGTCCTGCGGGCCAACCAGTCGATCGAGGAGTTCGGGCCGATCTTCGACGCGCTCGGCCTGCTCGACACGTCCGATCCCGAGCAGATGCGGGCCAACATGGAGATCCGCAAGGAGAGCTCGCCGGCGGGCGCGGAGGCGCGGCGCAAGCTGCGCGCGGCGATCGAGCTCAAGAACTACGAGTTCAACGCCCACGGCGTGGAGCTGGGGCAGCGCTACCGCTCCGGCGCGGTCGTCCCCGACGGCGCGCCAGAGCCCGAGTACACGCGCGACCCGGAGCTCTACTACCACGCCACCACCTGGCCGGGCGCGCGGCTGCCGCACGTCTGGCTCGAGCACCGCGGGCGCAAGGTGTCCACGCACGACCTGGCCGGCAAGGGCCGCTTCACGCTGTTCACCGGGATCGGCGGCGAGGCCTGGCTGGACGCAGCGCGCGAGGTGTCGGCGCGCACCGGCGTCGAGGTCGCGCCGTACATGATCGGGCCCGCCCGCGACGCCCACGACACCTACGACGACTGGGCGCGGGCGCGCGAGGTCGAGGAGTCGGGCTGCGTGCTCGTGCGCCCGGACGCGCACGTGGCCTGGCGGGCCAACGAGGTGGCCGAGGACGCCACGGCGCAGCTCGGCCGCGTGATGGAGTCGCTGCTGGGGGTCGAGACAACGGTTTCGCCCTCCGTCCTCGCAAGCTCGGACCTCGGGCGACGTTACCCCGGAGGAGGCTGATGATGATCGAGCGCGGATCGGCGGCGCCGGTGGCGCCCAACGGCTGGGACGCGACCGCCGACGTGGTGGTGGTCGGCGGCGGGGGAGGCGGGCTGCCGTCCGCGCTGTTCGTCCGCTGGCTGGGCGACGAGGTGATCCTGCTGGAGAAGGCGCCGGAGCTCGGCGGGACGGCCAAGAAGGCGGCGTTCTGGTACTGGGTGCCGAACAACCGGCCGATGCGCGAGGCGGGCCTGGAGGACCGCGAGGAGGACTTCCTGCGCTACGCGGCGCGGCTGTCGCGCCCGCAGCACTATGACCCGGAGAGCCCCACGCTCGGGCTGCCGGAGTGGGAGCTCGCGCAGATCCGGGCGATCTACGAGAGCGCCTCGCCGGCCGCCGAGTTGCTGGCCGAGCGCGACGCGCTGCCCTACCGCTGGTGCGAGCCGGTGCCGGACTACTGGTCCGAGCTGCCCGAGGACAAGGCGCCCACCGGGCGGGTGCTCGTCCCCGCCGGCGCGCGCGAGTCGATGTCCGACGGCGGCGCGGTGGGCATCGCCACGATGAGCGCGGCAGCCGAGCGCGACGGCGTGGACGTCCGGGTGTCCCATCGCGTCCAGCGGCTGGTCGTGGCCGGCGGCGCCGTGGTGGGCGTGGAGGCCACGGACGCGGGCGGCGCGACCGTGCGCGTGCGGGCGCGCAAGGCGGTGATCTTCGCCTCCGGCGGCTTCACGCACGACCCGGAGCTGCGGGCGAACTTCCTCGCCGCGCCGGTGTACGGCGGCTGCGCCGCGCTGACCAACGAGGGCGACTTCGTGCGCATCGGCGCGGCCACCGGCGCGCAGCTGCGCAACATGAACCAGGCCTGGATGTGCCCGATCCCGCTCGAGCAGGCCGTGGCGAGGCGGCCGGAGATGTCCGGGATGTTCTCCGTGGCCGGCGACTCGACGCTGTTCGTCGACAAGACGGGCCGGCGGGTGGTCAACGAGAAGCTCCCGTACAACGAGCTGGCCCAGTTCTTCTTCCAATGGGACCCGCTGCGCGGCGAGTACCCCTACCTCGTGCTCGTCCAGGTGTGGGACCGGCGCGCGCAGGAGCACTCGGCCTCCGACGAGTACGGCCGGCTGATCGTCAAGGACGGCGACGACTCCCACGTCCTGCGCGGGGAGACGTTCGCCGCGCTGGGGGAGGCGGTGCGCGAGCGGCTCGTGCGGTACGCCGGCCTGACCGGCGGCCTGACGCTGAGCGACGACTGGGCGGACAACCTGGCCGCCTCCGTGGCCCGCTTCAACGCGCTCGCGGCCACCGGCGAGGACGCGGACTTCGGCCGCGGCGAGCGCGCCGTCCAGCAGCTGTTCAACGGCGACGTGCGCGAGGAGCCCGGCCGGGCGAACCCGACGATGTGGCCGCTGAGCGACAGCGGCCCGTACTACGCGGCGCTGGTCACCGGCGGCACGCTGGACACCAAGGGCGGCCCGAAGGCCACGCCGGACGGCCAGGTGGTCGACGACCTCGACCGGCCGATCCCGGGGCTGTACGGGGTCGGCAACTGCGTCGCGTCGCCGTCCGCCCGCGCGTATTGGGCCGGGGGCGCGACGCTCGGCCCGATCATCGCGTTCGCGTACCGTGCGGCCGACGCCGCGCACAGAGAGCCCGTTCGAGAGGAGGAGGAGGCCGCATGGCGCTAGCCACCCAGACCATGACCGACGAGCAGCGCAAGTCGGTGGCGCTGGAGTACCTGAAGGCGTTCGACAACGGCGGCGTGACGTCGACCGGGGAGAGCATCCTCGAGCTGTTCGCCACCGACGCGCAGGTGATGTTCCCGAAGTGGGGGCTGGCCAACGGGCGCGAGGAGATCGGGCAGATGTTCGGCGACGTCGGGACGACGCTGAAGTCGATCCGGCACGACTACGCGAACTTCAACTGGATCTTCTCCGGCGGGGATACGATCGTCGCCGAGGGCACGTCCTACGGCGAGCACGATGACGGGCCGTGGCGCGCCGGCGTGCCCGAGTGGGGAGCGGGCCGCTGGTGCGACGTGTTCGAGATCCGCGACTTCAAGATCCAGCGCTGCTTCATCTACCTCGACCCCGACTACGCGGGCGGCGACA
>JAICUS010000113.1 GCA_025935735.1 Solirubrobacteraceae bacterium
CCGCCGCGCTGAAGATCGGCTTCCGCCGCGTGCTGGTGGAGGACGGGCTGCTGGAGGTCAACGGGCGCCGCGTGCTGCTGCGCGGCGTCAACCGCCACGAGTTCGACCCGGACCGCGGCCGCGCGGTGATCGAGGAGACGATGGTCCGCGACGTCGAGCTGATGAAGGCGCACAACCTCAACGCGGTGCGCACCTCGCACTACCCGCCGCACCCGCGCTTCCTGGAGCTGTGCGACGAGTACGGGCTCTACGTCATCGACGAGTGCGACCTGGAGACCCACGGCTTCCAGCCGGTCGGCTGGCGGCGCAACCCGTCCGCGGACCCGGTCTGGCGCGACGCGCTGGTGGACCGCATGCGCCGCATGGTCGAGCGCGACAAGAACCACTGCTGCGTGATCATGTGGTCGCTGGGCAACGAGAGCGGGACGGGGGCGAACCTGGGCGCGATGGCGGCCTGGGCGCGCGAGCGCGACCCGTCGCGGCCGCTGCACTACGAGCACGACTGGACCTGCCGCGACGTCGACGTCTACTCGCGCATGTACGCCTCGCACGCCGAGGTGGAGGCGATCGGCCGGGGCGAGGAGCCGGCGCTGGAGGACCCCGAGCTGGACGCCCGGCGGCGGCGGATGCCGTTCATCCTGTGCGAGTACGCGCACGCGATGGGCAACGGCCCCGGCGGGCTGGCCGACTACCAGGCGCTGTTCGAGCAGTACCCGCGCTGCCAGGGCGGCTTCGTGTGGGAGTGGATCGACCACGGGATCCGCGTGGGCGACGGCTTCGCCTACGGCGGCGATTTCGGCGAGCCGCTGCACGACGGCAACTTCGTGGCCGACGGGCTGCTGTTCGCCGACCGCACGCCGTCGCCCGGGCTGCTGGAGCTCAAGAAGGTGGTCGAGCCCGTGCGGATCGGCGGCACGCCCGAGTCGATCCGGATCGAGAACCGCTTCGACTTCCGCGACCTCGCGCACCTGCGCTTCGAGTGGGCCTGCGAGCAGGAGGGCGTCGCGGTGGCCTCGGGCGAGCTGCACGCCGGCCCGCTGCCGGCGGGCGCCGTGGCCGAGCTGCCCGTGCCGGAGCTGCCGCCGCTCACCGGCGAGGCCTGGCTCACGGTCCGCGCGGTGCTCGCCGCCGACGAGCCGTGGGCGCCGGCCGGCCACGAGGTGGCGTGGGGCCAGATCCCGCTCCCCGCGGGCACGCGCGAGGCCCCGCGGCGGCCCGCGGCCGGCCTCACGCTCGGCGACGTGGTCTTCGATCCGGCGACCGGCGAGCTGCGCCGGCTGGGCGCCCTCGAGCTCCCCGCCGGGCCGCGGCTCGACGTCTGGCGCGCGCCCACCGACAACGACGAGGGCTACCACGGCCCCGAGCAGCTCGCCCAGGTCTGGCGCGCGCACGGCCTGGACCGCATGCGCCATCGCACGCTCGACATC
Source organism: Solirubrobacteraceae bacterium (assembly GCA_025935735.1). Next base: position 1,428 of record JAICUS010000113.1, read on the forward strand.
GCCACGCACGACGGCGCGCTGACCGTGCGCACGCGGGTCGGCCCCGCCGCGTCGGACCTCGCGCTGGACGCAACCTACGAGTGGACGGTCGAGGACGGCGCGCTGGCGCTCGCGCTCACGGTCGCGCCGCGGCGCGCGTGGGAGTTCCCGCTCCCGCGCCTCGGCCTGCGCTTCGCCGTCCCCGCCGCGCTGCGGCGGGTCGAGTGGTTCGGCCACGGCCCCGGCGAGGCCTACCCGGACACGCGGCTGGCCGCGCGGGTCGGCCGGTTCGCGCGGACCGTCGAGGAGCTGCAGACGCCGTACCTGATGCCGCAGGAGAACGGCAGCCGCACCGGCGTGCGCTGGGCCGCGCTGACCGACGGCGCCGGCCGCGGGCTGCGCCTCGAGGGCCGCCCGGTGTTCGAGCTCACCGCCCGGCCGTGGACGTCGGAGGCGCTGGCCGCGGCCAGGCACCCGGCCGACCTCGTCCCCGATCCCGAGCGCGTCTGGGTGAACGCCGACCTGGCGCACAACGGCATCGGCTCGGCGTCGTGCGGGCCGGGCGTGCTCGCGCAGTACCGCCTGCCGGCCGGGCCGGCCACGTTCGCGCTGCGGCTGCGCTCCCTGCGATGAGTTCAACCCCCGTTCCGGGTCCTAAGGACATGCCCGAGCCCCAGACCCACACCCTCGACGCCCCCGGGGTGACGCTCACCTACGACGTCCGCGGCGACCTGGCCGCCGGCACGCCGCTGCTGCTGTTCGGCTCGCCGATGGGCGCGGGCGGCTTCGCCACGCTCGCGAGCCACTTCACCGACCGCCCCGTGGTGACCTATGACCCGCGTGGCACGGCCCGCAGCGTCCGCACCGACGACGCGCGCGAGTCGACCCCGGGCGACCACGCGGACGACGTCCACCGGATCATCGAGGCGCTCGGCGCCGGCCCGGTCGACGCCTTCGCCACCAGCGGCGGCGCGATCAACGCGCTCGCGCTGGTGGCCGCGCACCCGGACGACGTGCGCACGCTGGTGGCCCACGAGCCGCCGATCGCCGAGGTCCTCCCGGACGCCGCGCACGTGGTCGCCGCCTGCCGGGACATGTACGACACCTACCAGCGCAGCGGCCACGGCCCGGCGATGGCGAAGTTCATGCAGTTCGTCATGTGGGACGGCCCGCTGCCGGCCGACTACGCCGACCGGCCCGCGCCCGACCCGGCGCAGTTCGGCATGTCCGCGCAGGACGACGGCTCCCGCGACGACCCGCTGCTCGGGCAGAACATGCTGACCTGCGTGCCCTACCGCGCCGACTACGACGCGCTCGCGGCGGCGTCCACCCGGATCGTCGTCGTGGCCGGCGAGGACTCCGGCGGCCAGCTGCCGGCGCGCGCGGCGGCCGGGGTGGCCGAGCGCCTCGGCGTCGCGCTGACCGTGTTCCCCAGCCATCACGCCGGCTTCCTGGGCGGCGAGCACGGCATGGCGGGCAAGCCGGAGGAGTTCGCCGCCGCGCTGCGCCGCGCGCTCGACGGGTGAGGCTCAGGCCGCGGCGAGTGCCGCGGCCTGCCCGCTGAGGTCGTAGAGCGTCGTGCCGTTCACGGTGACCTGCCGGCCGACCTTCCGGACGGCGGCCATCACGGCGCTCGCGCCGACGCGGCCGTCGTTGCGCATCCCGAGCCCGCCGGAATCGGCCAGCACCCAGCGGATGTGCCCCGCGCGGACCTGCTGGGCCAGCCACGCCGTGGTGACCTCGCTCTCGCGGCCGGAGAAGCCGCCGATGCCGACCACGTTCGTGTAGCCCTGGACGAGCGCGGACGCTGCCGTCGACTGGCTCGAGACGGCGAGGCCGCCGCCGCCGTGGCTGCGGATGTAGGACTCGACCGTGGTCAGCGACGACCCGTCCATGCCGAAGCCGCCGCCCGGACCGCCGCCCGCGGGGAGCGCCCCGCCCGGCGCGAAGCCGCCGCGGCCGCCGGGGCCGCCGCCCATGGCCGCGCTCGCCGGCCCGCCGGCCGGGAACGTGCTGCTGGTCGCGTGGCCGAGCGTGTCGGCCGACCAGGCGGCGGGGGCGACGAGCAGCAGCCCGATCGCGCCGGCCAGCGCCGCGTTGCGCAGCCGCCGGCGGCCCAGCGCGAGCGCCGCCGCCGCCAGCCCGCCGCCGGCCACGAGCAGCGAGGCCAGCCAGGAGAGCGTGCCGCTGTCGCGCAGCACGACCAGCTCGGTGATGACGCCGGCGGCGATGGCCAGGGGCCCCGCCACCAGCGCGACATGGTCGCCGCGGGCGAAGCGGACCAGGCCGGCGCCGACGAGCGCCGCGGTGAACGGCGCCAGGGCGGAGACGTAGTACGGGTGGAAGATCCCGGACGCGAAGCTGAACGCGACCGCCGTCGTCAGACCCGCGCCGCCGACCGCGATCACCCAGCCGGTGTCGCGGTCCACCCGGCGCAGGCGCGTGCCCACGGCCAGCGCCAGACCGGCGACCAGCGCGAAGCCGAGCAGCCAGCCCGCCTGGCCGCCGAGCGCGTCGTTGAGCAGCCGGAACACGCCGTTGTCGCCGCCGAACGGCCCGGCGTTGCCGCCCATCCCGCCGCCCGGCCCGCCGCTCTGGCCGTCGAGCCGCCCGAGCCCGTTGTAGCCGGCGATCAGCGACCAGATCGAGTTGTCCGACGTGCCGGAGATCCACGGGCGGTCGGCGGCCGGGGTGAGCGCCATCAGCAGCGGCCACGCGCCGCCCACGGCGACCATCGCCGCGCCGCCGGCGGCCAGCGCGCGCACCGACGCGCCGAGCCCGCGCGGACGCATCCACAGCCAGGCGAGGGCCAGCGCCGGCACGACGAGCAGCGCCGCGCCCATCTTGGCCTCGAAGCCGAGCCCGACGCACACGCCGCTGAGCACGACCCAGCGCGTCCGGCCGTCCTCCAGCGCGCGGACCATCGCCCACACGGCGGCGGTGACGCAGAGCACGAGCAGCGCGTCCGGGTTGTTGTGGCGCGAGATCGCCACCGAGATCGGCGTGAGCGCGAGCACCGCGCCGGCCGCGAACCCCGCCGCCCGGCCGAAGCGCCGGCGCGTGAGGTCGTAGACGAGCCCCACCGACGCCACCCCCATCAGCGCCTGCGGCACGAGCATGGCGAGCGAGTTGAAGCCGAACGCGCGGACGGACAGCGCCTGCACCCACAGCGCGAGCGGCGGCTTGTCGACGGTCATCACGCCCCGGGCGTCCAGCGAGCCGTACAGGAACGCGTGCCAGCTCTGGCTCATCGCCCGCACGGCGCCCGCGTAGTACTCGTTGGCCCAGCCGTTGCGCGAGAGCGCCCACAGGTTCAGCACGCCGGCCACCGCGAGCAGCAGGGCGAGCTCCGGCCGGGGCAGCGCCGGCGCGCGCGGGCGGGCTGCGGCCCGCAGCCCGGCGGGGGTGTCGAAGGTCGTCGATGTCATGCCCAGAGCGTCGGCGTGCGCGCTGGGAGCGGCGCGAGCCGACCCTGGGAGTTGCCTGGGACCTTGACAGCGCTCACGCCGCGCCCATACGGTCGCCGCATGACCGATCCGGTCACCGAGGAGGACCAGCAGGCGCTGATCCGCGAGCTGGCCGAGGCGGCGCTGGAGCGGGCGGCGCCGGAGGAGCTGGCGGTCTTCGACGAGACCGCCGAGGAGTACTTCCGCTCGCCCGACGCCGTGCTGAACCCCCGGCGGCGCGACGAGGCCGTCGGCTTCGGCCTCGACCTCGCGCTGCTGACGCCGACGGTGCTGGCCGCGGCCTCGGCCGTCGTGCACTTCCTGCTGGACGTCGCCGCCGACACGGTGCGCGAGGAGGCGAAGGCGACGGTGGCCGACCGCATCCGACGGCTGCTGCGCCATGCGGGCGACGCCGCGCCGGCGAGCCTGTCGCCCGAGCAGCTGCGCCGGGTCCGCGACCTCGCCTACCAGCGCGTCAAGGCCACGGGCGCGGACGAGGCGCAGGCGTCGCTGGTCGCCGACGCGATCGCCGGCGGGCTCGCGGTGGGGTAGTGGTCGGCGGGGGCGGCCACTAGCCGTGGACGCCGGCGCCGAGCCGCGGCCGAACGCCCTCGCGCTGCCGTCGCCGACGAGCTCCCAGTTCGCCGTGTTCATCGCCGCGCTGTTGACGGCGGGGACGTTCGTCGGCTCGTGGGTGCACAACGTCGTGGTCGGCGACCAGTGGTACCGGACGGTGTCGCGCTGCTACGCGCCGAGCCTGGGCGGCGGCGGCGGGTTCGACCGCCAGGTGGCCGCCGAGCAGGGCGCGCTGCGCTGCAGCGCGTCGGCCGAGCGGCGGCTGGCGGTCGTCGAGATCGCCGGCGTGGGCGCCGTGGCCGTGCTCGCCGTCGCGCTCCTCGCCGTCGCGCCCGCCGTGCTCGAGCGCCGCCGCCGGCTGCGCCCGCCCGGCGAGCGGCTGGCGCCGGCCGCCCAGCGGCTCGACGCGCTGGCGGGCGAGGCCGGGCTCGCGCGCCCGCCCGCGCTGATGCTCGGTCCCGCGACGCAGCGCGACGCCTTCAGCTACGGCCTGCCCGGGCGCTACCGGATCGCGCTGCCGCCGGCGGTCGCCGTGCGCTGGCGGGACGCGAGCCTGTTCGACCCGCTCGTGCGCCACGAGCTGGCCCACGTGCGCCACCGCGACGTCACGCTGGCCTGGCTGGCCCGCGTCTCCTGGTACGCGCTTGCCTTCCTGCTCGCCATCCCGATCGTGGGCGCCCTGGTCGAGGGCGACACCTCGCTGCTGCCGAGCTACGTGTGGCGCGCGGCGCTGCTCGGCGTGACCGCGCAACTGGTGGCGAGCGCGCTGCTGCGCTCGCGCGAGCTGTCGGCCGACCTGTGGGCCGCGCGGGCCGGGGGCGGCGAGGCGCCGGTGGCCGGCGTGCTCGCCCGGGCGCGGGACGTGGGCGCGCGGGCGCCGTGGCGGCGGGCGCTCGCCCGCCACCCGTCGCCGGCCGAGCGGCTCGCGGTGCTCGAGCGGCCGGAGCGGTCCGCCGCGGTCGGCTTCGCGGACGGCTTCGCGCCCGCGTTCCTGGCCGGGCTGAGCCTGCCGGTGCTCGCGAGCATCGTCCGCACGCTGCTCACGGGCAACACGCAGAGCAGCGCCTACGGATCGGTGGCCGCGGTCGTGCTGGCCGCGCCGGTGCTGGCCGGCTCGGTCGGGCTGGGTCTGGGGCGGGCGGTGCTGCTCGAGCGCGTCGCCGGCGGGACCGTGCGCCCGGCGCTGCCCGCGCTGGGCGTGGCGGCCGGGCTGATCGCCGGCCAGCTGGCCTCGCTGGCCAACACCGGCGCGGGCGGGCTGAGCGACATCGCGCCGCCGCTGTGGCTGGCCGGCATGGCGGCGCTCGGCTTCGGCGGCACGCTGCTGGCCGCCGGGTTCGCCGAGGTGTGGGCCGACGCGGCGCCGGCGCTGCCCGGCCCGCGCGCCGCCTGGATCGGGCTCGTCGCCGTGCAGGCGCTGCTGTTCGCGGCCGTGCTGTGGCTGTGCACGACGCTGGAGACGCCGGCGCGGGCCGGCGGCGTGATCGTGCGGGCGTGGCTCGTGTTCAGCCTGAACACGACGCTGATCATCCTGGCCGTCGCCGTGGGCGCGCTGGCGGTCGCCTGGGCGCTGACGGCGGCCCGCCGCGCGCGGGTCACGCCGGGCTGGCTGCTCGAGCGCGGTGCGGCGCGTCCGTGGGCGGCCGGACGCGGCCTGCGCGAGCCGCTGACCTGCGCGCTGGCCGCGGGCGCGGTGGGCGGCCTGGCGCTCGTGCTCTACCGGATCGCCGACGGGCCGGCCAAGACGGACGCCAAGGCGTTCGACCGGCTCTATCTGGTCATCTGGCTCGGCGCGCTCAGCGCCGCCGCGGCCGCGGCCGTGCTCGCCCTGCTGCGCCCGCGCCGCGGGCCCGGGGCCGCGCTGCTCGCGGGGCCGGTCGCGTGCGTCGTCGCGGTGGCGATCTTCGTGGCGGAGAACACCATCCGCGGCGGCGGGCTGAGCTACGCGTTCGTCAAGTCGGTGCTGCTGCCGCCGCTGGCGCTCGGGCTGCTGTGCGTCACCTGCGCGGCCGCGCTGTCGCTGCTCCCGCGCCCGCGGGTGACGCTCCCGGTCTGGCGGAGCGGCCTCGCTCTGGCCGCGGTGGTCGCCGCGGTGCTGATCGGCGCCCGCGGCAGCCTGTTCCCGCCCGCCGACCTGCGCACGGCGGCGGCGGGCGCGCTCAGCGGCTCCCGGGGCGCGCTCGGGGGAACCATCGACGAGCCCCGCAACTACCTGACAGTGGTGGGCAGGGACATGATCCGGCGCTACTCGCTGCTCCAGACGGCCCTGACGCAGGTGGCGACGCCGGGCGCGGCGAGCGAGGCGCAGATCCGCACGCTCGTCGAGGCGCCGGGGCGCAAGTTGCTGGCCGACGAGCAGGCGGTGCCGGTCGGCGGGCAGGTGGCGCCGGTGCACGCGACGTGCGTGCAGGGGATCGCCGCCGCGGTGACGGAGGCCGACGCGCTGGCGTCGGCCGCGGGCGCGCGGGCTGCGGGCGACGCGAACGCCCTGCAGCTGGCGCTCGCGCGGGCGCTGGCGGCGTCCCGGACGAGCGGGCGGCTGTCGGACGCCTGCACGGCCGGCCTGCAGCGGCTGTTGGAGAACAACTAGGGCGCCGGGAAGCCGTCGGCGTCCGCGCGCATGCGCTCGAAGATGTGGGTGATCGCGTCGAGGTCCTCGCCCTCCAGCGGGGCGATCCCGAAGCGCATCTCGTTCAGCACCGGCGTGGCCTTCTCGGCCACCTCGCGGCCCTTGGGCGTGATCGCGGCGAGGATCGTCCGGCGGTCGCGCTCGTGGCGCTCGCGCACGACGTAGCCCGAGCGCTCCAGCCCGTCGATGATGTTGGTGACGCTCGTGCGGTGGACCTGCAGCCGCACGCCCATCTTGCCCAGCGGCAGCGCGCCGCGGCGCGAGTAGTAGAGGAGCATCAGCGCCTCGTAGCGGGGGAACGTCAGGCCGAACGGCTTGAGCGTCTCGTTCAGCCGCGCGAGCAGGATCTGCTGCGCGCGCATGATCGAGGTCACCGCGCTCATCGAGGGCACGGGCCCGGCGCCCCAGTGGGCCTCCCACTGGCGGCGCGCCTCGGCGATCGGGTCGAAGCTCAGCGACAGGCCGCGAAGCCTGTCAGAACACCGGCGCTTCTGTGTACGAGCCCCACACCTGCTGCAGCGCCTCGACCATCTCGCCCTCGGTGGCGTGCGCGCGGGCGCAGTCGAGCAGGTGCGGCATCACGTTGCCCTCGCCCGCGGCGGCCTCGCGCAGCGCGGCCAGCGTGCGCTCGACCTCCGCGCCGTCGCGCCGCGCGCGGGCGGCCTGCAAGCGGCCGATCTGCTTGCGCTCGAGGTCCGGGTCGATGTGCAGGATCGGCGTCTCGCCGTCGTCGCCCTCGGTGTAGCGGTTGACGCCGACCACCACCTGCTCGCCGGTGTCGATGCGCTCCTGCAGCTCGAACGCGGCGTCGGCGATCTCCCGCTGCGGATAGTTGCGCTTGACCGCCTCGACCATGCCGCCGAGCTCGTCGATCTTGCGGAAGTACTCGTACGCCTTCGCTTCCATCCGGTCGGTGAGCGCCTCGACGAAGTAGCTGCCGCCGAGCGGGTCGACGGTGTTGGCCACGCCGGTCTCGTGGGCGATCACCTGCTGCGTCCGGAGCGCGATCCGCACGGCCTCCTCGGTGGGCAGCGCGAGCGCCTCGTCGTAGGAGTTCGTGTGCAGCGACTGGGTGCCGCCGAGCACGCCGGCGAGCGCCTCGATCGCCGTGCGGATGATGTTGTTGAGCGGCTGCTGGGCGGTCAAGGACACGCCGGCGGTCTGCGTGTGGAAGCGCATCAGCAGCGAGCGCGGCTGCTTGGCGCCGTAGGTGTCGCGGAGCTCCTTGGCCCAGATCCGGCGGGCGGCGCGGTACTTGGCGATCTCCTCGAAGAAGTCGATCTGCGCGTTGAAGAAGAAGCTCAGCCGGGGCGCGAACGCGTCGATGTCGACGCCGCGGGCCAGCTGCTGCTCGACGTAGGTGAAGCCGTCCTTGAGCGTGAACGCCAGCTCCTGCGCGGCCGTCGCCCCGGCCTCGCGGATGTGGTAGCCGGAGATCGAGACGGGGTGCCAGCGCGGCATGTGGCGGGTGGACCACTCCATCATGTCGCCCAGCAGGCGCATCGCCGGGTCGACCGGGAAGCACCACTCCTTCTGGGCGATGTACTCCTTGAGGATGTCCGCCTGGATCGTGCCGCCGAGCTTGTCGGCGGGCACGCCGTCGTGCTCGGCCGCCACGACGTAGAAGGCGAGCATCATCGCGGCCGGGGCGTTGATGGTCATCGACACCGTGACGTCGCCGAGGTCGATGCCCCGGAAGAGCGTCTCCATGTCGTCGAGCGTGTCGATCGCCACGCCTTCGCGCCCGACCTCGCCGAGGCTGCGCGGGTGGTCGGAGTCGTGCCCCATCAGGCTGGGCATGTCGAAGGCGGTGGAGAGCCCGGTCTGGCCGTGGTCGAGCAGGTAGCGGAAGCGCTCGTTGGTCTCCTCGGCGGTGCCGAAGCCGGCGAACTGGCGCATCGTCCACAGCCGGCCGCGGTACATCGTCGGGTACACGCCGCGGGTGAACGGGAACTCGCCCGGCTTGCCGATCTGGTCCTCGTTCGGCAGATCCTCCGGCGTGTAGAGCGCCTTGACGGGCTCGCCCGACAGCGTGGTGCGTTCGGTGTCCGGCCGCTTGATCGTGGGGGCGCTCATATTTGCTCGGACCTTCGATAGTTGGAAGTCCACCCAAGTTAGCGCAGGCGTGGGCGGAGCGGAATGGCCGTGCGGTGCTTCGCCGCGCCATATGCGACGCCGGCGAGGTAGGCGGGGTGGGGGACGCGCGCCGTGGCGGCGAGCGCACGCAGCGTGAGCGCGGGGGCGTCGCGCGCGGGCACGCCCTTGCGGACGAGCAGCGCGGCCTGGAGGGCGGCCAGCGCGGCGGCGGGACCGGGCCTGCGGGCGAGCAGCAGCGCGAGCGTCGCCGTGGGGAGCGGCCGCAATACGGCGGGCGCGAGCCGCGTGGGGTGGCGCTCGGCCAGCGGGGCCGCCGAGGTGCCGTAGGCGAACCGCTTGGTGAGCCGGTGGCCGTCGTGGTGGCGGACGACCACCCGCGGGTCGTAGCGGACGCGGTGGCCGGCGTCGACCAGCCGCCAGATCAGGTCGACGTCCTCGCCGTGCCGGAGGCCCTCGTCGAAGGGCACGAGCGCGCTGCGGCGCACGATCAGCGCGGCCGACGGGACGTAGGCGACACGCCGGCCGGGGCCGACCTCCGCGGGATGCGGGCCCAGGTCGAGCAGCCCGGCGACGCGCGGGGCGACCGCGGCGACTGCGGGGTCGGCGAAGTGGCCGGCGAGCCGCTCGATCCAGTGCGGCGGGGGCAGGCAGTCGCTGTCCAGGAACGCCACCAACTCGGTCGTGACGCGGGGGAGTGCGGCATTGCGGGCGGCGGCGGGGCCGCCGGGGGTGTCGCGGCGGATCGCGCCGGGGACGGGGATGCGCGAGCCGTCGTCGACCACGATGACGTGGGCGCCCGGCAGCGTCGCCAGGCAAAGCGCGAGCTCCGCCGGGCGGTCGTGGACGGGGATCACGATCGTGACGTCGGCCGGTGCGGGGGCGGGGTGGGGGTGCGCGAGTCCTGCCCGGATCAGCCGGTCGCCCAGCCGCCGCTGCACCGGCGTCGCCTCATCCCGCGCGAGCGCCTGCAGCGCTGCGATGCCGGCCGGCGCGAGCCGCATGACCCGCAGCGGCTCGCCGCCCACGAGCGTCCGCCCGTGCACGCGGACCCGTGAGTCCAGCCGGATCCTCACAGCGCGAGGCCGCCGTCGACCGGGAAGACGGCGCCGGTCGCGCCGCGGCTCTCCGGTCCGGCCAGCCAGGCGATGAACGCGGCGACCTCGTCCGGCTCCAGCAGGCGGCCGAGCGGCTGCTGGGCGGCGAAGTCCGCGGGGTCGACGCCGTACAGCCGGGCGGTCTCCTCGAGCATCGGCGTGCGGGTGGAGCCGGGGCTGACCGCGTTGGCGGTGACGCCGGTGCCGGCGAGCTCGACGGCCAGCGCGCGGATGAACCCCGTGACGCCCGCCTTGGCCGCGCAGTACGCGGCGAGCATGGGGAGCCCGCGGACCGCCGCGGCGGAGGCGACCGCGATGAAGCGGCCCTCGCGCGGCTCGGGGCGGCGCAGCAGCGCGGGCACGCCGGCCCGGGCGGCGTTCAGGACGCCGCCGAGATCGACCTCCAGCACCGCCCGCTCCAGCTCGGGCGCCACCTCCCAGTGCCGCGCCCCGCCCGCGATCACCCCCGCCGCGGCGACCACAACGTCGAGGCCGCCGAAGCGCTCCTCCGCGAACGCCACCGCGCCGGCCAGCGCATCGCGGTCGGTCACGTCGGCGGCGTACGCGACGCCCGGCGCGCCGACGGCGTACGGCAGCCGCGGGTCGTCGTCCGCCCGGTCGACGGCCAAGACCGACCAGCCGCGGGCGGCCAGCGCGCTCACGGTGGCCGCGCCGATGCCGCGGCCCGCGCCGGTGACCAGCGCGACGCGGTCAGAGGCGCCGGGCGAAGCCATCGGGGATCAGGAGGTCGTCGGAGGACAGGTCGTCGATCGAGGCGCGGCCGAGGCCGAGCAGCGCGGAGTCGATGCCCATCCGCAGGATGTCGAGCACGTTCTCCACGCCCGCCTGGCCGTCGGCGGCGAGCCCCCACAGGTAGGCGCGGCCGATCATCACCGCGCGGGCGCCGAGCGCGAGCGCCTTGACGACGTCGGAGCCGCGCCGCACGCCGCCGTCGAGCAGCACCTCGACCTCGCCGCCGACCGCCTCGGCCACCGCCGGCAGCGCGCGGATCGTCGCCGGCGTCCCGTCCAGGTTGTTGCCGCCGTGGTTGGACACCGAGATCGCGGTGGCGCCGACGACCTCCGCGCAGCGCCGGGCGTCGTCGACGCGGCAGACGCCCTTGACCATGAACGGCCCGTCCCACAGCGAGCGCAGCCAGGCGAGGTCCTCCCAGGACGGCGGCGGGGTCTGCATCCACTCGCCGTAGCCCGCGAAGAAGCCGGGCGCGGGGTCGGACCAGTTCGGCACGCTCAGCGACGGCGGGCCGCCGGCGCGCGCCCAGCGGTACGCCCAGCGCGGGCGCAGCAGCACCTCGGGGCCGAGCCTGCGCACGGACTGCCAGGTCCAGATCTCCGCCGGGATGTACGGGCTGTTCCAGTCGCGGGCGTGCGACCAGGTCCAGTCGAGCGTGACGATCAGCCCGCGCGCGCCCGCCCGCGCGGCCCGCTCCACCCGCCCGGCGATCGCCTCCCGCGAGCCCGACCAGTACACCTGCGCGAACGTCTGCGGGCAGGCGGCGACGACGTCCTCGAGCGGCTTGGACCCCAGCTGGCTGAGCCCTAAGGCCGTCCCGCGCGCGGCGGCCGCGCGGGCCACGGCCAGCTCGCCGTCCGGGTGCACCGCCTGGACGCCGGTGGGGGAGAGCAGCACGGGCAGCGAGACGTCCACACCCATCACCCTCGTCG
>JAICUS010000891.1 GCA_025935735.1 Solirubrobacteraceae bacterium
CAGGTTCAGCTGGGACAACGGGTCGCGGCTGTACTACGCGAACCTGACCGCGAACGTGGCCGCCGTGCGGTCGGAGCAGGCGTTCAAGGGCTTCGAGGCGATCGCGGTCTCCCGGACGGACGACCCCGAGACGGCGGCCGCCCCGGGCGGCAAGAGCGCGTGGATGCCGCCGGTGCTCATCAGCAGGCAGTCGAGCACGACGTTCTCCGACAAGGAGCAGATCTGGGCCGACAACGCGTCCTCGAGCAGGTTCTTCGGGACCGTCTATGTCTGCTGGGCGTCGTTCCGCGGCCAGGAGAAGGGCAATGCGGCGCCGGCGCCGCTGGTGGTCGCGGTCTCGCATGACGGAGGCGATACGTGGCGCGAGCGCCAGATCACGCCGGCCGCCAACAACGGCCAGCGCAATCCGCTCGACGGCTGCACGATCCGCACCGACAGCCGCGGCACGGCGTACGTCTTCGGCGTCGGGACGTCGGTGACGGGCGGCAGGCAGCCGTTCGAGTTCATGGCACGCTCGACCAACGGCGGCGCGAACTGGTCGCAGCCCCAGCCGGTGGCCGGCCCGGTGAACCAGCCGGGCGCCTTCGACCCGGTGCAGGGCCGGCCGGTGATCGACGGCGTGGCCGGCGCGCGCAGCGACCTCGCGCCCGCCCCGAGCGTCGACATCGCCAACGGCGCGCCGACCGGCGAGGACGCGACGGACCGGATCGTGATGAGCTACGTCAGCGGGCCGCTGGAAACACCGCACGTGTACTTCACCGAGTCCACGGACCGCGGCGCGAGCTGGTCCGCCCCGCGCCCGATCGAGAGCGCCGGCGACCGCGGCTTCTACGCGGCTCCGGCGATCTCTCCCAACGGGACGGACGTCTACGTCGTCTACAACGCGTTCACCACGCCGTTCCAGCCGACGACGGGCACGCCACGCTCGCTCGTCGGCGTCGTCCTGCACGCCGACACGACGGGCGGCACGGGAGCGACCGGCGCGTTCACCGAGCTGCACCGCGGCGCCACGGGGGACCCGCGATCGTCGAGCGCCAACTCGCTGATCTCCGAGTTCCTCGGCGACTACGTCTACGCCGCGGCCACCCGGACCTACGCTGCGGCCGTGTGGAACGACAGCCGCAACGGCGCCGACTGCCCGGCGATCGACGCGTACCGCCAGGCGCTCCAGAACGGTCAGAGCGCGACCGCGCCGGCCGTCCAGCAGCGGTGCCCGGCCACGTTCGGCAACTCGGACATCTTCGGAGGCACCTACCCCGACCCGACGCCCTAGCGAGAACTTCACCTCGGCGGGGATGACGACGAAACCTCAAACTCGGAGCACCGGCCGACGGAAGCGCATCGAAGCTATCCGAATCCTTGTGGTCTCTCGTCAACGAGCCGATCATGGACGTTGAGACCGACCCGAGGACGCCGCGCCCTGACCGATGAGCAGGTTGTTCTGATGCCGCCGTCGGTCCGTGACAGAGTGCCGGCGGGGCGCCTGGTGTGGACCGTCCTCGACGTGGACACCGAGCTCG
>JAICUS010000318.1 GCA_025935735.1 Solirubrobacteraceae bacterium
CCCTGCCAGCGCACGAACGGCGACGACCAGGCGGCGTCGAGCGGGATGCAGACGTTCTCGAACCTCATCGCGGGCGGACGGCGATCGTGACCCGCGAGATCGCGCACAGCCGCCCCTCGCCGTCGGTGTGGTCGATCTCCCACACCCACGTCGTGCGCCCGCGATGGCGCCGCCGGGCCGTCGCGGTGATCCACTCGCCGCGGGCGCCGCGCAGGAAGCTCGTGTCATTGGAGGTGCCCATGGCCGCGAAGCCGTCCGGGTAGACGACCGCGACCGTCGCCTCCGTGGCCAGCATCTCGGCCAGCGCCGCGTAGGCGCCGCCGTGAATGAGCCCGAAGCGCTGCTTGACCCGGTTCGCGACGGGAAAGCGCGCGACCGCGTGCTCCTCGGCGAGCTCGACCACCTCGAACCCGAGGACGCCGTCCAGGCAGTCCTCCTCGGCGACCGCGTAGTCGGCGCCCACATCCGGCATGTTCACCGGGGGCAGATGATCACCTCCGCCCCCGGCTCGGCCGCGTAGAGCGCCTCGACCGCGTCGGCCCGGCACTCCAGCACCGCGCGCTGGTTGATGTAGCCCTTGTCGGTGATCTCGTTGGCGTCCAGCGACGGCGGCTCGGCCTGCAGCAGCACCCGGCAGATCCGCGTGGACGACGCCGGGTTCTCGGCGTTGTGGGCGGCGAGGCGCTCGCGCAGGAACTCCGCGACGGCGGGCGAGCGCACGAGCGTCTCGGGCGCGGCGTCCGGCTCGCCGGCGAGCTCCCGCGCCGCGCCCGGGTTCAGCCAGGCCAGCAGCGCCACCTCGCCGCGCCCCTCGCCGCACACCACGGCGTCCTGCAGCAGCGGCGACGCGGCGGCCAGCGCGGCCACGCGCAGGGTCCCCACCGACACGAACGTGCCGGTCATCAGCTTGAAGTCCTCCACCACGCGCCCGTCGAACACGAGCCCCTTGGCCGGGTCGTCCGGGTCCTCGAGCCGGCCGGCATCGCCGGTGCGGTAGAAGCCGTCCTCGTCGAACGCCTCGCGGGTGAGGTCGTCGCGGCCGAGGTAGCCGGGCGTGACGTTGGGGCCCTTGACCCGCATCTCCAGCTTCTCGCCCACCGGCGCGAGCTTGATCTTCACGCCCGGCACCGGCACGCCGATCACGCCCGCCCGGTCGATCGGGAAGTGCGCGGCCGTGGCCAGCGGCGACGTCTCGGTCAGCCCCCAGGACGAGGTCATCATCACCGGCTCGCCGCGCTCTTGGCGGGCGACGCGCTCCAGCCGCGTCCACAGGTCCTGCGGCAGCGCCGCGGCGGCGTAGAAGATCAGCTCCAGGCGCTCGAAGAAGCGAGCGCGCAGGTCGGTGTCGCGCTCCAGGAACGGCAGCAGCGCGCCGTAGCCGGCGGGGACGTTGAAGTAGATCGTCGGCGCGACCTCGGTGAGGTTGCGCACGGTGGTCGGGATCAGCGGCGGCACCGGCCGGCCCGCGTCGATGTACAGCGTCCCGCCGCGCTTGAGGATGAGGTTGAAGTTGTGGTTGCCGCCGAACGTGTGGTTCCACGGCAGCCAGTCGACGATCACCGGCGGCGTGACCTCTGTGAACGGCCAGATCTGCGCGAGGCTCTGCTGGTTGGCGCACAGCATCCGGTGCGTGTTGACCACGCCCTTGGGCAGGTCGGTCGAGCCCGAGGTGAACAGGATCTTGGCGACGCTGTCGGGGCCGACGGCGCGCAGCGCGTCGTCCACCGCCCGCGTCGGCCGGGCCGCCTCCAGCTCGGCGAACGTGGTCGCGCCGCCGCCGCGGGAGAGCACGAGCTCCGCGCCGCCGAAGTCGACCGCGGCCAGCACGCCGGCGAACTGCTCGCCGTCGGCCGCGTAGACGAGCCCCGGCTTGATCAGCTTGGCGATGTGCTTGACCTTGCCGTAGTCCTGGCTCATCAGCGAGTAGGCCGGCGAGACGGGCACGACGGTCACCCCGGCGAGGAAGCCGCCGAGGGTCAGCAGCGCGTGGTCGATCGCGTTGCCCGACAGCAGCAGCAGCGGCCGCTCGGGGCTGAGCCCGCGGTCCAGCAGCGCCTGCGCGATCGCGCTCGCCCGGCGGTTCGCCTCCCCCCAGCCGACCCTGATCCAGTCACCGTCGCCGCCGTCGCGCTCGGCCAGGAACGTCCGGTCCGGCGCCTCCGCGGCCCAACGCCGCAACAGCACGCCGAGGCTCGCCTCATACGGCTCGAGCGGCATCTCCGAGCTCAGGACCTGCGCGCCCCCGGCCGCCTCCCGGCGGACGATCCGTGGCGGCGCGAGCGCAGGCTGCGTCAGCGTCATACCCATCTCCTCCTCACGGGCTCTCTGCCCATTGAGCGTATCCGGGCGGGCGCGGAGATGCGCCCGCCCGGAGGGAGATCAGGCTCACCGGCGCCGGGCGTACGCGACGAAGGCGTCGATCGCCTCCGGCTGCGCGAGCGCGCCGCGGCTGGCCACGCGCTCGGCGGGCTCGCCGCGCAGGATGCGCTTGACCGGCGCCTCGAGCTTCTTGCCGGTGAGCGTGCGCGGGATGCCCGGGACGGCCGCGATCGTGTCGGGGACGTGGCGGGGCGAGAGCTGCTCGCGCAGCGTGCGGGCGATCCTCGCGCGCAGGGCGTCGTCGAGGTCGGCGACCACGAACAGGATCAGCTCGCCGGCACCGCCGCCGGGGTCCTCGAGGTGGACGACGAGGCTGTCGCGCACCTCCGGCAGCTCCTCCACCACCGCGTAGAGCTCGCTCGTGCCCATGCGCACGCCGCCGCGATTGAGGGTCGCGTCGGAGCGGCCGGTGACGATGCAGGTGCCGGCCTCGGTGAAGCGCGCCCAGTCGCCCTGGCGCCACACGCCGGGGTAGGCGTCGAAGTAGGCCGCCCGGTAGCGCGAGCCGTCGTCGTCGCCCCAGAAGCGCACGGGCATCGACGGGCTGGGCCGGCGGATCACCAGCTCGCCGAGCTCGCCGACGACCTCGTTCCCGTCCAGGTCGAACGCCGCGGTGTCCATGGCCAGCGCCCGGCCGGCGATCTCGCCGCGGACCACGGGCAGCATCGGGCCGCCGGAGACGATCGCGCTGCACACGTCGGTGCCGCCGGTCCCGTTGACCAGCAGGACGTCGGGGCCGAGCTGCTCGTAGACGTAGTCGTAGCCCTCGCCGGGCAGCGGCGAGCCGGCCGTGGCCACCACCCTGACGCGGCTCAGGTCGAGGTCGCGGCCGGGCTGCAGGCCGGCCTTGCGGCAGGCCATCAGGAACGCCGGCGCGAGCCCCATGTGCGTGGCGCCCGTCTCCTCGGCGACGCGCCACTGCTCGAGCATCTCCGGGTACGCCGGGTCGCCGTCGACCATGACGATCGACCCGCGCAGCAGCAGGGCGCTGACCAGCGCGTTCCACATCATCCAGGCGGTGGTGGTGAACTGCAGCAGCCGGTCGCCGGGCCGGATGTCCCAGGTCAGCCCCATGTTCTTGCAGTGCTCGACCAGGATGCCGCCGTGGCCGTGGACGATCGCCTTGGGCAGGCCGGTCGTGCCGGAGCTGAACAGGATGTAGAGCGGGTGGTCGAACGGGAGCGGGTCGAACGCGAGCTCGCCCGGCTCGGCGGTCAGCTCCTCCCAGCCGGTGGCGTCGTCGCCGTAGCCGAGCTCGACCACGCGCTCGAGGCTCGGCAGCCCGGCGCGGATGGCGGCGAGCGCCTCCGTGCGGTCGACGCGCGCCTCGCGGTGGACGTAGCCGCGCACGGCCAGCAGCAGCTTCGGCTCGAGCTGGGCGAAGCGGTCGGTCACGCTGCGCGGGCCGAACTCGGGGCCGACGCTGGCCCAGATCGCGCCCAGCGAGGCGCAGGCCAGGAACGCCGCGAGCGTCTCGGGGATGTTCGGCAGGCAGGCGACGACGCGGTCGCCCTTCGCCACGCCGAGGCGCTGCAGCCCGGCGCGGGCGCGGGCGACCTGGTCGCGCAGGTCGTCGAAGCTCAGCTCCCGCGGGCCGCGGGTGCGCGAGCGGGCGACGATCGCGGTGTCGGCGCCGGCGGGCAGCATGTGCTCGGCGTAGTTGAGCGTCGCGCCGGGGAACCACTCGGCGCCGGGCATCTCGCGCCGGCCGAGGACGCGCGCGTGCGGGGAATGCGACTTCAGCCCGAAGAAGTCCCAGATCGCCTGCCAGAACCCCTCGAGGTCGGAGACCGACCAGCGGAACAGCTCGTCGTAGCGGTCGTATCCGGCCCGCGCGGCGAAGCGCTCCACGTTGGACGTGCCGTCCGGTGTCCACAGCACGCTCACAGCCCGAGCAGCCTCCGCGCGTTCTCCTTGAGGATCAGCGGCCGCACCTCGGGCTTGATGTCCAGCGCGGCGAAGTCGCGCAGCCAGCGCTCGGGGGTCAGCGCGGGGAAGTCGGTGCCGAACAGCACCTTGTCCTTGAGCAGGCTGTTCGCGTAGCGGACCAGCTGCGGCGGGAAGTACCTCGGGCTCCAGCCGGACAGGTCGATCCACACGTTCGGCTTGTGCACGGCCACCGACAGCGCCTCGTCCTGCCAGGGCACCGACGGGTGGGCCATGATCACCTGCATCTCCGGGAAGTCCGCGGCCACCTCGTCCAGGTGGATCGGGTTGGAGTACTTGAGCAGGATCCCGCCGCCGCCCCGCAGCCCCGAGCCGACCGCCGTCTGCCCGGTGTGGAAGACCGCCGGCAGCCGGTGCTCGGCGATCACCTCATACAGCGGGTAGGCCAGCCGGTCGTCGGGGAAGAAGGCCTGCAGGCTCGGGTGGAACTTGAAGCCGCGCACGGCGTGCTCGGCGATCAGCCGGCGGGCCTCCTCGGCGGCGTCCGGGCGGTGCGGGTCGATGGAGACGAACGGGATCAGCACGTCCTCGTGGTCGGCCGCCAGCCGCAGCACCTCGTCGTTGCTCACCGGCCCGCCCCAGCGAACGGTGTCGACCATGAAGCACACCGCGGCCATGCGCCGCTCGCGGTAATAGTCCGCCAGCTCGGGGACGTTGAGCAGCAGCTCGGAGCCGAACACCTGCGCCACCGCCCCCTCGGGCGAGTCCTCAGGGAACCCCCGGCCGGTCAGCGAGGCGTTGACGTGCACGTGCACGTCGACGGCTTCCAGGGCGTCGGCGTCGATCGGCACCCGCTCAACCTGCCAGATCGTCGAGCCGGATGTTCCTCTCGAGCTCGTCGAGGCACCACGCGGCCCAGTCGCCGACCACATCCGGCGCCGGCAGCGGCAGCGCCTCGAGCTCGTAGGCGGACACGGCGACCGTGCCCGTCATGCACCGGTACAGGCGGTCGTACGTCGCGGTGTTGAGCAGCGCGGCCAGGAGCTCGGGCGTGAGCTCGCTGTCCACGTCGGCACGACGCAGCACGTTCACGTGGTTCTCGACCACGACGGCACCGCCCCACCCGGCGAGCTCAGAACGGCCGAGCGCCGCGGCGACCAGCCTCCTCGGCTGCTCCGGCGCGGTGGTCCGCCGGACGAGCACCGCGGGCTCGGACAACCGCATGAACAGGTCACGCTCGCGCAGGCGGATCCAGCGTTGAGCGTCGCGCGCCGGGTTCCGCCGGACGATGCCGGCGCCCACGTCGGCCGCCCAGAGGATCGGCAGCGCATCGCGCACCGGGTCACCGACGATCTGGGGCTTGTGGCGGTTCCACACCAGGGGCCCCGTACTGGCCGTCCATCCGTAATCCGTGATCCGGTGCCGGAGCCGCGCCGCTGAGCGGATGAGCCCTCGGTCCGATGACGAGCGGGGAAGCAGCCACGGGCGGCCGGGCGCTTCGGGGGCCAGGCGCGCGACCCCCAGCGAAGCTGTCCGCGTGTGGCCATTGACGCGCTGAGTGGAGCAGGCCACTTCCGCCGGCTCTGCTCCCTTGTGAAAGACGGCGAGGCACGTCTCCTGGAGCACTTCCGCGAACACGCCCGCGCGGTCGTCGATCACCCGCAGGCGCACGAGCGGCGCCTCGACCGCCAGGTACGCGCGAAGGCGCTGGTAATAGGCTCCACCGAGGAAGCTCGCCGGCAGCACCGCGGCAACCCCACCGCCCGGCCGAACACGCTCCACCGCCGCGTGAAGGAAGACGCCGTACCAGTTCGCGTGGCCGTAGAGCGTCCGCGACCAGCGAACGCGCTGGGCCGGGTCGAGCGAGGCGCGCCCGAACGGCGGGTTCATGACGACGACCCCGGCGCTCGCGCTCTCGACGTCCAGCCCGTCGCCGCACGACAGCATCGCCGGCAGCGGCTGCCGCTCCGCCTCCGGGATGCGTGCCCAGAACGGCAGCAGCTCGGCCGCGAGGATCGCGTTCCCGAGCCAGACGGCGTGCGCGTCGTTGTCGATGCCGCGGAAGGCGGTGGCCGCCGCCACGAGGGCGGCACGCGGGTCCGCGCCCCGGCGCGCGCGGGCGAAGCGTTCCAGCCGCGGCAGCAGCAGCGCGCCGGCGCCGCTCGCCGGGTCGACGACCGGGGCGTCGATCGCGATGCCGGACCGATCCAGCTCCTCCCAGAGGCCACGCGCCAGCGGCTCCGGGGTGTAATGGCGGCCGAAGCGACGGCGGCTCTCGGTGCTGAGCCCGCTCGCGTATGCCTCGCCCAACGCGAAGCCGGAGACGCGGCCGGCGCTCCCGCCTGCGGCGGCCGGCAGGCCGCATGGGGGCGCCGGCAGCGCGCGCCGCCAGTCGCACCATTCCGACGGCAGCCCGGCCTCCCGAGCGCGACCCGCCCACCATCCGGGCACCGCCGCGAGCGCAGCGGCCCCCCGGGGCGCGTCCATCGTCACGGCGTTCATAGGTCGGATTGAACGGGAGGGCCCCGACGGCATCGCCCGTCGCGCGCAGGTGCCGCCTCGACGCGTGCTGGTCAGGTTGCGCAGGCACAAGCGTCACAAGCTGCGCACAAATGAGCAGATCGACCGAATTGCTTGCAACGTCCGTACAGCGGAGTACCGTCAGCCTTCAATTCCCTGCCGGCACGGAGGAGAGACATGACGGATCTCATGCAGGACACCGGGGTCCACCTCGACCTCGACGGCGGCTCGCTGACCCTGAACGACGCCGTCCGGCTCGCGCGCCACGGC
>JAICUS010000639.1 GCA_025935735.1 Solirubrobacteraceae bacterium
GCAGCCCGGCCTGCTCGGCGCTCGGCGGCTCGGGGACCGCGTCGATCCGGCCCTCGGCGCCGACGATCCGCTCCGGTTTCAGGCCGAACGCGACGACGACGGCGGCGGAGCGGACGGGCTCGCGCCCATCCTGCTCATGGTGGAAGTTGGACGAATGCTCTTCATCCCTCGCGGGCACAGGGGCACACTAGATGGCCGAAGCCGGCATCGCTGGCACTATGTAGGGGCGAAATGGACGTCGTACTGCTGCTGCTCGTAATTGCCGGAGTCGCGCTGATCGCGATCCCGCGCCTGCAACGTCGCCGCGGCGGCAGCCGGCGCCCGCCTTCCCGGAGCACCCGCCGCACGCGTGCGCGGCGGCCGCGCAAGGCCGCGGCGGCCCCCGTCGTGACCACCGCCCCGGTGGCCACCTGGACGCCCGCGGCCGGCGGCGGCGAGTGGGACGACGACCTGGGCTGGGAGGGTGTCGAGGCCGCCGCGCCGCCGCCCCCCGCCGAGGAGGAGGCCCCGGCCGCGCGCGAGCCGGACCGCGCCGCGTGGGAGCGCTGGCGGGCCGACCAGGCGCCGGCGGCCGAGGCCGCCGAGGGCGACGAGCTGCCCAGCGTCGGCCGCTGGCGCGAGCGCCACGGCGACGCCCCGCCGCGCGACGACTTCTCCGCCGCCGCCCGCTGGCGCGACGACACCGACGCCCCGGCCGGGGACGACTGGCTCGAGGACGACGACGGGCTCGGCTGGGAGGGCGAGTCGGCCGGAGACCCGACGCCCGCCCGCAACGGCCACGAGGCGCCGGCCACCGGCAACGGCGCCGCCCCCGGCAACGGCAACGGCACCGCCGCGCCGCTCACCGGCGCCGTCCCCTTCACCGGCCCTGCGCCGACCACGGCCAACGGCGCCGCCCCCTCCACCGGCCCGGCGCCCACCACCGGCAACGGCGTCGCCGCCCCCTTCACCGGCGCCGAACCCGCCACCGGCGACGGCGCCGCACCGGTCGTCTCCGCCGACGCGCTGCCCGGCGTCGCCGGCCGCCGCTGGAGCGCCGCCGACAGCGTCGCCTGGGAAGTGGCCACGGACACGCGGCCCGAGCCGCGGGCCGCCGCGCTGCGGCGCTCCCGCCGGCGGATGAACCCCGTGCTGCTCGTCGCGGTCTACGCCGTGGCCGGGCTGCTCGTGGTCGCGCTGGTCAGCACCGTGCTGCTCGGGGGCTCCTCGAAGCCGGCGGCCGCGAAGAAGCCGCAGCCCACGGCGACCGCGACGCCGCGGGCCACCGCGACGCCCACGCCGACCCCCGCGCCGACGGTCGACCCGGCCGTGGTGAAGGCGCGCCAGGCGGCCGTGGCCCGTGCGCGGCACGCGTTCGCGCGCTCGCACCGCGCCGCCCAGCTGAGCGAGCGCCGCACCGTCGCCCACGCCCGCGCCGCCCTCAAGCGCCGCCGCGCCGCCGCCGCGGCCCGCCGGCGCGCCGCGCACTCGGCGCCGGTGACGCCGGCGGCCACCGCCGCGCCCGCGGCCACGTCCGCGCCGGCCCAGCAGTACACGCCGCCCGCCACCACGCACAGCAGCGGCGGCGGCAGCGGCGGCGGCACCCCCGACTGCGAGTTCTGCATCGGTTGAGCGCCGAGGCCTCCCCGCGGCTCGACGGGCTGCCCGGCCGCGACCTGCCCGGCGGCCTGCGGGTGGCCGAGGCCAAGACGCGCGCGGCGCGGATGAAGGGGCTCGCGCGGCTCGACGACATGCCGGCGGGCACGGCGCTGCACATCCCGCGCTGCCGCTCGGTGCACACCTTCACCATGCGCTTCCCGCTCGACCTCATCTGGCTCGACAAGGCCGGCCGGGTGGTGCGCGTCGACCCGCAGGTCCCGCCGCGCCGGCTGAAGTCCTGCCTGCGCGCGCGCTCGGTCGTCGAGGCGCGCGGCGGCACCGCCGACACGTTCCTCGCCGCGGGATTGTGAGCAAGGCAGTGCAGCCCCTCCGCCCCACCCCGATCATCCGACCTTGACGGTCCCAGGACCGGCCCGGCCCGCGGATGGGCCTTGCGCCTCATGCCGCGGCGGCGGCGCCCGGGTACGTTCCCGGCCGGAATGCGGTGGGTCCTGCTGGTCGTCCTGACGGTGGCCGTGGGCGCGGTGTACCTCCGCGCCCGCGCGATCGACGACGACTCCGCCGCGCTGGCCACCTCCCCCGTGCAGATCGAGGGCCTGCCGCCCCAGGTGCAGGACATCTACGGCTCCGTGACCAGCCCGGTGGCGCTGCTGCACTCCGCCGAGGCGCTGCCCGGGCTCGGCGCGATCCGCGCGCACGGCGAGACGCCGGCGGAGGCGCAGGCGTTCCCGTTCGCCGACATCGGCACCCCGCGCGAGCTTCGCTCGGTCCGCCGCGACATCCGCCGCAACCTCGACGCCGTCAACGCGCTCAGCGACGCGGGCGGCGGCTCGCCGCGCGCGGCGGCGCGCACGCTCGCCGAGGTGTACTCGGCGCCGGTGCTCGCCTCGCTCGGGCCGGCCGGCCGGAGCGCGTTCGCGGCGCGGCTGGCCGGCAGCGCGCGGGTGGTCGAGCACGTGCGCGCCCTCGGCTACGAGGGCGTCTTCGTCTCCGGCCGCCGGGCGCTGGCCCAGGTCATCTACCGCGTGTCGGTCCGCGTCCCGTCGGGCCGCTTCCTCGTCCGCGAGCCCCGGACCTGGACGGTGACGCTGGCCCGCGAGCGCGGCCGCTGGCGGTTCGTGCGCGGCTTCGACACGGCCTGATCAGCCGAGCGCGATCGCCGCGATCCCCGCGACGACGAGCACCGCGCCGGCCACTCGCCCGGGCGGTACGCGCTCGCGGCCGGCGATCGCCGCGCCCCCGGCGGCCATGACGACGCTCGTCTCGCGCAGCGCGGCGACCGGCGCCGCCTCCGCGCGCTCCAGCGCGGCGAGGATGAGCACGTAGGCGCCGACCATGCCGATCCCCGCGGGCAGCGAGCGGCGACCGAGCGCCGCCCGCAGCGCGCCGGGGCGCGAGTGGGCGATCGCCGCGGCGTAGGGCAGCGCGCAGATCAGCAGCACGCACTCGAAGTACGCCAGCGCGCCGGCATGGCGGACGCCGTGGTCGTCGACGAGCGTGTAGCCGGAGATCGTCGCGCCCACGCACAGCGCCAGGGCCAGCGCCGTCGCGTCGCCGCCGCGGCCGACGCCGCGCACCAGCAGCACCCCCGCGGCCACGAGCAGCACCCCCGCCGCCGCGAACCCGCTCACGTGCACGCCGAGCGCGATCAC
>JAICUS010000860.1 GCA_025935735.1 Solirubrobacteraceae bacterium
GGACTGGCGCGACCGGGACCCGGACGCGCTGCGCGCCAAGGCCTGCCGGGAGATCCCGCTGCTCGAGGGCGCGGTCCACTGCTTCATCGCCGCCACGGTCACCCGCAGCGACCGCCACCCGGTCGCCCGCCTGCTCGGCGACGCGCTCGTCCTCTCCCCCAGCGCCTCCGGCCGCCGCCGCACCCGCCACCTGGCCCTCCTCAACCACCCCGCGGTCCTCCAGCACCTGCGCGCCTGGCTGACCTGAAAGGGGTCAGACCCCTTGAGTCGCCCCCACTCAAGGGGTCTGACCCCTGTAAGGTCGGCCCTTGTTCGCCGTCCTGTTGTGTCCGCGCGAAGGCAAGCTGCGGCTGGCCGTGGACGCGGTGGGCGACGCGCTCGGGACGGCGGCGCTGCGGCGACTCCAGGCGGCCTGGGCGGCGTGCTCGCTCGGCGGCTGGGCGTTCTTCGTCACGCTCTCGATCTACGCGTATGACGTCGGCGGGGCGTCGCTGGTCGGCGTCGCCGCCGTGGTGCGGATGGCGCCGGCCGCGCTGGCCGCGCCGGCCACGAGCCTGCTGGGCGACCGCTACCCGCGCCGCGACGTGCTGCTGTATCTCGCGCTCGCCCGCTCGCTGGTGCTCGCGGTCGCGGCGGCCACGGTGGCGCTGGACGGCCCGCCGGCGCTGGTGTTCGCGCTGGCCGCGCTGTTCACGGCGGTCGGCACCGGCCACAAGCCCGCCCAGGCCGCGCTGCTGCCCGCGCTGGCCGACGAGCCGCGCCAGCTCGCCGCGGCGAACGCCCTATGGAGCGCGGTGGACAGCGGCGGCTTCCTGGCAGGCGCGCTCGCCGGCGGGCTCGTCGTGGCGGCCGGCGGCGTCGGGGACGCGCTGGCGCTGACCGCGGTGGCGTTCGCGCTCGCCGCGCTGGCGCTGGCCGGGATCCCCGCGGACGTCCACGCGCCGCTGCCGCGCGAGGAGCGCGGCGAGCTGGTGGCCGGGTTCCGGGCGGTCGCGGCGGACCGCGGGCTGCGGACGGTGGTCGGCGTGCTCGGCGTCTCGACGCTGATCGAGGGCGCGATCGACGTGCTCGTCGTGCTCGTCGCGCTGGAGCTGCTCGGCCTCGGCGCGGCGGGCGTCGGCTGGCTGAACTCCGCCTGGGGGCTCGGGGGCGCCGTCGGCGGCGCGGTCGCCGTGCTCGTGCTGGGGCGCGGGCGCAACGCCCGCGGGCTGCTGCTGGCCGGGCTGCTGATCGGCGCGCCGCTGGCGGTGCTCGCCGCCGCGCCGTCGACCGCCGTGGCGTTGCTCGGGCTCGTCGTGCTCGGCGTCGGCTACGCGGTGATGGAGGTGGCCGGGCTGACGCTCGTGCAGCGGCTCGCCTCCGACGCCGTGCTGGCCCGCGCGTTCGGCGTGGTCGAGGGCACCTACTGGCTGACCACCGGCCTGGGCTCGCTGCTCGCCCCCGCGCTGGTGGCCGCCGCCGGGCTGCGCACCGCGCTGCTGATCGTGGGCGGCGCGCTGCCCGCGCTCGTGCTGGCGCGGTGGCGGGCGATCGCCCACATGGAGGCCCGCGCGCCGGTGCCCGAGCGCGAGTACCAGCTGCTGCGCGGGCTGACCATGGTCGCGCCGCTGCCGGTGGCCCGCCTGGAGGACGTGGCCCGCCACACCGCGACCCTGCACGCGCCGGCGGGGGCGCGGATCGTCCGCGAGGGCGACCCCGGCGACCGCTTCTATGTGATCGCC
>JAICUS010000723.1 GCA_025935735.1 Solirubrobacteraceae bacterium
ACGGCTCGGCCGGCGAGGGGGACAACATCGCCCCCGACGTCGAGAACGTGACCGCGTCCGCGGCGGCCACGGACACCGTCTCGATCGCCGGCAGCGGCGGCCCCAACCGGCTCGTCGTCACGCAGGGCAAGGGGACGATCGTCGGGGGCGCGGGCGCGGACGTGCTGGAGGGCGGGCCGCAGGACGACGTGATCGACGCCCGGGACGGGACGGCGGACGTGGTGACGTGCGGCGGCGGCTCGGACACGGTCTACGCGGACAGCGTGGACAGCGTGTCGCCGACGTGCGAGGCGGTGCAGCGCTTCGCCACGGCGGGCGGGCCGGACGACGACCACGCGCCGACGGTCGCCTGGAGCGCGCCGCGGGCCGGGACGACGATCTCCGCCTCGGCGCGGACGACGCTGGCCGTGACCGCGAGCGACGACCGCGGCGTCGCGAAGGTCGACTTCTACGCCGGCCGGCGGCGCGTCTGCGAGGACACGGCGGCGCCGTTCACGTGCGCGTACGCCGCGCACGGCGCCGACGTCGGGCGCACGACGCTCGTCGCCGTGGCGTACGACGGCGCCAACCAGACCGCCACCGTCTGGCGCGCGGTGAAGGTGCTCAAGTTCCGGCCGCGGTCGCTGGCGCTGACCGCCCGGCCGGCGCGCGACCGGCGGGCGCCGTTCGCGTTCCGGCTGTCCGCGAAGGTCGGGCTGCCGGCGCACGTGAGCGCCAAGGACGGCTGCCGGGGCATGCTCGCGGTCACCGCGAAGGCCGGCAAGCGGATCGTCAGCCGGCACCACGTGTCGCTGCGCGGGCGCTGCGGCTACCGGCTGCGGCTGCGGTTCGCGCGGCGCCCGGCCGCGAGCCTGACGGTGACCGCCCGCTTCAGCGGCAACAGCGTCATGCGCGCCCGCGTCTCGCACCGCCGCACGCTGCGCCTCCAATAGCGTCCCCCACATGCGAATCGAAGGAGTGGACGCCCTGGTGGCCGGCGGGGCGTCGGGGCTCGGCGCGGCGACCGCGCGCCGGCTGTCCCAAGCCGGCGCCCACGTGACCATCGCCGACCTCAATGAGGAGCGCGGCCGCGCGACCGCCGAGGAGATCGGCGGGCGCTTCGTGGCGGCCGACGTCACCGATCCCACGCACGTCGAGGCCGCGGTCGCGAGCGCCGGCGAGCTGCGGATCGCCGTGTGCTGCGCCGGGATCGGCCACGCCGAGAAGGTGGCCGGCAGCCGCGGCCCGCACAGCTTCGACGGCTTCGAGCGGGTCATCCGGGTCAACCTGCTCGGCACGTTCAACGTCCTGCGCCTGGCGGCGGCCGCGATGCTGGCCAACGAGCCCGGCGAGGACGGCGAGCGCGGCGTGTGCGTGAACACCGCCAGCATCGCCGCCTTCGACGGGCAGATCGGGCAGATCGCCTACAGCGCGTCCAAGGGCGGGATCGTCGGCCTCACGCTGCCTGCCGCGCGCGACCTCGCCCAGAGCGGCATCCGGGTCTGCGCGATCGCCCCCGGCCTGTTCGACACGCCGCTGCTGGCCGGCCTGCCCGAGGAGGCGCGGACCGCGCTCGGCGCGCAGGTCCCGTTCCCGGCGCGGCTCGGGAGCCCCGAGGAGTTCGCGGCGCTCGCGCTGCACATCGTCGAGAACCCGATGCTGAACGGGGAGGTCATCCGACTGGACGGCGCGCTGCGCATGCCTCCGCGTTGAGTCTCCTAGACTGAGATCTCCTGCTGCGGGACCTGGTACTCTGTGCTCACCTACTATGGGTAAGTGCCTACAGAACAGAAAGTGGAACCGCACGCCATGACATCGCTCCTGCTCGTCCCGCTGGACGACACGGTGGTCTTCCCCACCATGGATGTGACGCTTCCCGTCCGCGTGGGCGACGAGGAGCGGGTCCTGCTCATCCCGCGCCACGAGGGCGAGTTCGCCACGGTCGGCACGATCGCCGAGGTCACCGACCACATCCGCCTTCCCGGCGGCGGCCGCGCCGTCGCCCTCTCCGGCGTCGCCCGCGGCGTGGCCGGCGCCGCTCACACCGACCAGCTCGGCCGCCTGGTGGTCGAGGTCGAGGAGCACCGCGACGACGTCCCGGTCGACGGCCGCACCCGCAATCTCGAGCGCGAGTACCGCGCGATCATCGAGGAGATCCTCGAGCTGCGCGGCGCCGACGAGCGCATCGCCCAGTTCCTGCGCGCGATCGCGGAGCCCGGCCCGCTGGCCGACACGATCGGCTACGCGCCCGACGTCTCCTTCGAGGACAAGGTCAAGGCGCTGGAGACGCTCGACGTGGCCGACCGGCTGGAACTGGCCGTCCGCCTGCAGCGCGACCGGCTGACCGAGCTGCAGCTGCGCAAGAAGATCCGCGACGACGTCCAGTCCGGCGCGGAGAACCAGCAGCGCGAGTACTTCCTGCGCAAGCAGATGGAGTCGATCCAGCGCGAGCTGGGCGAGGACAGCGCCAACGTCGTCGAGGAGTACCGCACCAAGATCGCCGAGGCCGGCATGCCGGAGGAGGTCGAGGAGCAGGCCACGAAGGAGCTCGGGCGCCTGGAGCGCATGGGCGAGCAGTCCGGCGAGGCGTCGATGATCCGCACCTACCTCGACTGGCTGATCGCCGTGCCGTGGAGCAAGCGCTCCGACGAGAAGCTCGACCCGAACGCCGCGCGCGAGGTGCTCGACGCCGACCACGCG
>JAICUS010000274.1 GCA_025935735.1 Solirubrobacteraceae bacterium
AGCCCCGGCGTGTCGAGGAGCGCCTCGAACTCGGCGAACACCCGCTGCCGCTCGTCCGCGGAGAGCCGGCCGAGCGCGACGTCGGCGCCGTTGAAGCGGATCTGGAGCACGAACTTCATGTGGTGTCCTTCCAGCCAGTTGAGTTAGTCGACTGACTGAGGATACAGTCCCAACGCCGACCGCGCGGCGGACGACGGCCTGGTTCGCCGGATGACCGGCCGGCGTCCATCTCGGGCTCATGCACGCGACACTCCGGGCATCCGGCGCGGCGCGAACAGGTCAGTGTTGCGCGGGCGCCTCCCCCGCTCGGCGGACGCGGGCGACGAGCGGGCGTGGCTCGCGCTGTTCGTCGCCGGACGGCTGGCGGCGGCGCTGGTCGCGGCGGCCCTCGTCGCCTGGCACGGCCTGGACCGCCTGGACGCGCTCCTGCTGCTCTACGGCCCGCTGATCGCGCTCGCGCTCAGCGCGTCGGCGCGCGCCCGGCGCAGCCCGGCCGTCTGGACCCTCGACTTCGCGGCCTGCCTGGCCCTGGTCCTGGTCTCGGGCGACTGGCGGAGTCCGTTCTACTTGATCTGGCTCGGGAGCCTCGCGCTGCCGGCGACGGCCCTGCCGCTGCGGTCCGCGGCCGTACTGGCCCTGGGCGCGGCGCTCGCCTATCTGGCCGTGGCGGTGATCGGCGGCCCGGTGCCGGGGCGGCTCCAGCTCGTGTCCACCGAGACGCTGGCCATCCACGTGTCGCTGCCGTTCCTGCTGGTCTGCTCGCTGGCCTACGCCGCGGAGGCGCTGCGGCGGCTGAGCACGGAGCGCACCGAGCGGGAACGGCTCGCGATCGAGGCCGAGCGCCGGCGCATCGCCTGGGAGCTGCACGACTCCGCCAAGCAGCGGCTGCACGCCGCGCACCTGCTGGTCAGCTCGCTGCACGGCCGCGTCCCCGCCGCGCTGGCGCCCACCGTGGAGCGGGCCACGGTGGAGCTGGAGTCCGCCGCCGCGGACATGGACGCGAGCCTCGCCGAGCTCCGCTCGCCGCTCGAAGGGCGCCGGCTCGACGAGGCGCTCAGCGCGCGCGCCGCCGAGCTGGCCGGCGCCGGCGCCCCGGCGATCCGGGTGCACGGGCGCGCGCCGGCGCTGCCTCCCCTGGTCGGCGCGCACGTCTACCGCATCGGCTGCGAGGCGATCA
This sequence comes from Solirubrobacteraceae bacterium, assembly GCA_025935735.1. The sequence continues at coordinate 1,178 of JAICUS010000274.1, forward strand.
CCAACGCGCTGCGCCACGCCGAGGCGGGCGCGATCGACGTCGCGCTCGAGGAGCGTTCGGGGGCGCTGCGGGTGACGGTGCTCGACGACGGTCGCGGCCTTCCTGAGCGGACGCGTCCCGGCGCCAGCGGCCTGCTCGCCATGGAGAGCCGGGCGGCCACGATCGGCGGCCGGCTGGTGGTGGCGCCGCGCGACGGCGGCGGCACGCGGGTGCAACTCGACATCCCCCTGAGCCACAACGGAGGCAAGCCATGATCCGCATCGTCGTAGTCGACGACCATCCCGCGCTGCGCGCGGGCCTGCGCACCGTCATCGCGAGCGAGCCCGGCCTGGTGTTCGCCGGCGAGAGCAGCGGCAGCGAAGAGAGCCTATGGCCGCTGCTGCGCTCGGTCCGGCCGGACGTCATCCTGCTCGACTATCACCTGCCCAAGGGCGACGGCCTGCAGCTGTGCTACCGCATCAAGCGCGACCGGCCGTCGCCGCGGGTCGCGCTCTTCTCCGCCTACGCGTCGCCCGAGCTCGTCGTGCCCGCGCGGCTCGCGCAGGCCGACGCCCTGCTCGGCAAGGGCATCGGCGCACGTGAGCTCTTCGAGGCGATCCGGCGCGTCCACGCGGGCGAGGAGCTGCTCGGCGAGCCGTCCCCGAGTGTGCTTCGCGACGCCACGGCGGACCTCTCGGACGAGCAGCGCGCGATGGTCGGGATGCTCCTGGGCGGCGCGGGCGAGCGCGAGGCCGCGCAGACACTCGGGCTGCCGGTGCAGGACGTGGAGCACGCCGTGCAGCGGATCATCCGCGCGCTCCGGGTCAAATCGCCCGCTGCGGGGATCGTATGAGCGGCCGCGGGAACCGTGGCCCGGCGGCTCAGTCGGTCGCGGCGGCGTCGTCGCCGGCCGGCGCGAACGTGGTGCGCGACATCCGCCGGGCGCGCCCCTCCGCGACGGCCTCGGCGAGCGCGGCGCCGAAGCGGCCCGGGCCCCAGTAGCGCGCGCCGACCAGCCGCGCGAGCTCGCCGCGGCCGGTCTCGCCGTGCTCCCGCAGGGCGCGGGCGACCATGGCGATCTCCCGGTCGAGCGCCGCCATCCCGGCCCCGTCGTCCGGCGGTACGACGGCCATGCCCGGCGAGCCGGCGACGCTGCCCGGCCCGGGGCGCCAGCGGCGCAGGCCGCTGCGGTCCCGGCGCTGACGGCGCAGCATCCGCTCGCGGATCCGCCGGTCGCCTCTTCCGCCTCCCGGCGGCGCCGCAGGGCCGACCGCCGCTCCTCCTCGCTGCGCGCCCGCTCGCCCAGCTCGCCGGCCTGCGCGCGCAGCTCCGCGGCCTCGCGACGCTGCTCGGCCGCGAGCGCGAGGTGCTCGTGCTCCGCGGCCCGGCGCTCGTGCTCGCGCACCCCGCCGGCGTCGTCCTGCGAGCGGCGCTCGGCCGCACGCGCGCGCTCCGCGTGCACCCGCGCCCAGGCGTCCGCGACCGCCGCGCGCGCCTCGGCGACCTCGCCACGGCAGCCGATCCAGCCGGGCGGGGACTCGGGTCTCGATCGTCTGCGTCTGGACGCTCATGGCCGATCGCTACCCCCGCCGCACCGGCCGGGCGGCGCGCCGTCAGCCGGCGTACGGACCCGCCGGGGTAGGGTGAGACCATGCTCGCCTGCCGGATGCTCGGGCACCGCCCACGCTTCTGGAACGACGGCGCGACGATGCGCTGGGCCTGCCGGCGCTGCGGACAGGCCGGCGGCGCCAAGACGTACGCGAGCGCGCGTGAGGCGGCCCGCTACGCCCAGGCGCTCGACCGCGAGGACCGTGAGGACCGCGGCCGGCGCGCGCCGCTGATCGGCCTGCTGCCGCTGCGGATCGCCCGCGCGCTGCGGCGGTGATCCGGGTCAGCGGCTGACGTTGCGCAGCCGCGAGCTCGGCCAGCCGCTGATGGGGCCCGCCAGCGCGATCAGCGACGGGACGAGCAGCGTGCGCACGACGAACGCGTCGAGCAGCAGTCCGCAGGCCATGGCGAACGTGAGCTCGCGGAACGGCCGGACGGGGACGAGCCAGAGCACGGCGAAGCTCGTGGCCAGCACGAGCCCGGCCACCGTGATCGCCGACGCGGCGCGGGCGCCGCCCACGGCCACCGCCTCGCGCAGCGGCCGCCGCTCGGCCTCCTGCCAGATGCGGCCGGTGACGAACACGTTGTAGTCCGAGCCGAGCGCCACCAGCAGCACCGACGCGACGAACGGGACATAGAAGGTCAGCTCGCCGTAGTGCAGCAGGTACTGGAAGACGTAGACCGTCAGCCCCAGCGACGCGGCCAGCGCGAGCACGCTCGCCGCGACCAGGTAGAACGGCGCGACCAGCGCGCGCAGGAACAGCACGAGCACGGCGAACACCACGATCAGCACGGCCGGGGCGACGCGGCCGAGGTCGTCCCCGGTCAGCCGCACGGTCTCCTCGGCCAGCGCCGTGTCCCCGGCGAGGCCCGTTTGCACGCCGCTCAACCCGGCGCTGTCGAGCAACCGCGGCAGCCGGGCGCGCAGGGTGCGCAGCCGGCGGATGCCGCCCGCGCCCAGCGGGTCGGCGGAGAACACCACCAGGTAGCGCACCGCGTTCCCGGTGTGCGAGTACACGGCGCCCAACTGGAGCCGCAGGCGCTGCTGGGCCGGCCCGACGACGAGCGCCACGCCGGGCAGCCGCTCGAGGCCGTGCTGGAGCCGGACGAGCGCGGCGCGCCGGGCGGTCACGCCGCGGCCCTCCACCAACAGCGTCGTGGGGGCCAGCACGCCCGGGACGAACCCGCGTGACGCCTCCGCGTAGGCGCGGCGCACCTCGTTGCCCGGGGGCAGCCCGCGCATCAGCGTCTGGCCGACGCGCACGCGCGCGAGCCCGGAGGCTGCCGCGCCCAGCAGCGCCACGCAGGCCAGCCCGGTGACGAGCGGGTGCCGGGCCGCCAGCCGCAGCGCCCGCGAGCGCACCGGCCGGCCGGTGCGCTCTGTGGGGGTCTCCTCGGCGGCGCGCTCGGCCGGCACCTCGCGCCCCGGCCGCGTCGGCCAGAACACCCGGTCACCCAGGATGGCCAGCAGCGCCGGGATCAGCGTGAGGGCCACGGCGAGCGCGATCAGCACGGCCAGCGCCAGCCCGGGGCCGAACGTCTGGAAGAAGCCGAGATGAGCGACGAGCAGCGCGGCCGACGCCGCGGCCACGGTCGTGCCGGCGGCCAGGATCGTCCCGCTCAACTCGCTCGACATGCGCGCCGCGGCGCGGCGGCTCGGCAGGCCCTCGGACAACCGCAGGCGGAAGCGCGACAAGAAGAAGATGGCGTAGTCGGTGAGGATCCCGAACAGCAGGACGACGATCACCGGCTGCACCTCCTGCGGCACCGACACGCCGAAACGCTGGGCCACCCAGGCGACGATCCGGATCGTCAGCAGATAGCTGACGGCGACCGCCGCGAGCGTGACGAGCGGCGCCAGCGCGGCGCGGTAGTGCAGGCCGATCGCCGCCAGCACGATCAGCACGGTGAGCAGCTCGACGAACGGCAGCCTGCCGGTGATGAGCCGCGCCTGCTCGGTGCGCGCGGCGAGCGCGCCGGTGACGCCGGTGAACGCGCGCGGGTCCGCGGCGGCCGCCCGCCGCTTGAGCCGCTCGGCGAGGTCGAGCCGCTCGCCCGAGCCGACCTGTGGCCGGAAGTACAGGAACGTGACCGCGGTCGTCCCGGTCTCGCGCGTGAACGGCGGGATCGAGACCGTGTTGAGCACCGGCAGCGCGCCGCCGACGCGCGCCAGGCCGGGCAGGGTGCCGCGGTCGACGCTCGCCGCGCGGGTCAGGGTCAGCGCCTGCGCGGCCGGCGGCAGGCCGTGCGGGTCGCGCTGGACGACCACGGTGCGGCTGAGCAGCGGGAAGCCGAACAGCCGGCTCGCCCGCAGCTCGACGTCGAGCGCCTCGGCGTGGGCCGGCACGAGCGCGCCGAGCGCGCCGACCTGCGCGTCCTGGAGGTTGGGCAGCCGCACCGTGGCGACCACCGCGCCGGCCACCCAAGCGGCCACGATCGGCCAGCGCAGCCACACGACGGCCCGGCCGAAGAACGCCATCAGCGCCTCGGCGGCGTGACGCCGAGCCACCGCAGCTCGGCGGCGGCCAGGCGGGCCTTCTCCCACTCCGCCAGGAGCGCGTCGACGGCCCCTTGCGCCCGGCGCCCGGGCAGCCGCAGGCGGGTCATGGCGCTGCCGTACCCGAGCGGCGCCCACCCGCAGTCGGCGCCGTCAGCCCTCGGACGGCCGCCGGGTTCGCACGAACGGGCAGATCGCCTTGCACACCGGGCGCCGGATCCGTTAGGCGTTACGCGACCGCATCGAGAACGCCGAGGAGCCCGCTTGCCCGTCACCGCCCAAACCGACCCCGACTTCGCCTTTGCCGGACTCGCCACGCCCGAGGCGCCCGCGCCCCACGCGGTCGCGGCGTCCGCCGGTGCCACGCCCGATCCGCTCGGGCCGCTGGCGGCGCTCGAGGGCACCTGGAAGGGCCACGGCTTCAACGCGATCTGGCGCCCGCACCGCCAGAACGGCTCGGACCGCTTCCTCGAGCTCAACATGACCGACGAGACGCTCGCGGTCACCCGGATCAACGGCGCGATCCCCAACCGCGGCATCGCGATGCACGACATCAACATGTTCGGGCTGACGTACATGCAGCAGATCAGCGAGCGCAGCACCGGCGCCGGCCTGCACATCGAGCCCGGCATCTGGGCGACCGTCCCGCACACCACCGACCCGAACGTGCCCGCGTCCGTCGTGCGGATGGCGTCGATCCCGCACGGCACGGTCATGCTCGCCCAGGGCGTCGCATCGGTGCACCAGGGCGGCCCGCAGGACATCCCCGACACGAACATCCTGCCGTTCTTCTTCGGGGAGCCGCGGCCCAAGAAGACCGACTTCAACTCGGTCGCACAGACGTTCCCCGAGCTCGACCTCTCGCAGAAGACCAAGTTCCGCTTCGTGGCTCCCGGGGTCAACCAGGCCATGGTCAAGAACCCCGACAGCGTCATCCAGAAGGCGCTGCAGAAGTCGCTGCAGGGCACGCACATGAAGCGGCGGACGTCGCTGCACGTCTCGACCCGCCACAACATCATCAAGGCCGGAGGCGGCACGGCCAACACCGCCTTCCTGGAGTCCAGCGGCAATCCCCCCGGCGGCAACGCGGACGCGACGCACGTCGAGGCGACCTTCTGGATCGAGACGCTCGCCGGCACCGGCGGTCAGCCCGACACGCACCAGCTCCAGTACACGCAGCTGGTCATGCTCGACTTCAACGGCATCCACTGGCCGCACGTGACGGTCGGGACGCTGGTCAAGCAGTAGGCAGGCGGCCATGGATCTCGCCGTGGTGGTGCGCCCGACCCTGCCGCCGGAGCGAATCGCGGAGCAGGCGAAGGCGGCGGAGGCGGCCGGTGCCTCCGAGCTGTGGCTGTGGGAGGACTGCTTCCTGACGGGCGGCATCGCCGCGACGGCCGCGGCGCTCGCCGCCACCGAGCGGACCGTCGTCGGCATCGGCATCCTCCCCGCCCCCGTCCGCAATGCCGCGTTCGCGGCGATGGAGCTGGCGACGCTCGCGCGGCTGCACCCGGGCCGCCTGCACGCCGGGCTCGGGCACGGGCTCGCGGAGTGGATGCACCAGGTCGGCGCCAAGCCCGCGTCGCAGCTGACGCTGCTGGAGGAGGTGACAGTCGCGGTGCGGGCGCTGCTGCGCGGGGAAACCGTCGACACCGAGGGCCGCTACGTCCGGCTGCGCGGCGTCGCGCTCGACCATCCGCCCCAGACCGTGCCGCCGGTCTCGCTCGGCGTACGCGGCCCGAAGTCCCTCAAGTTGTCCGGGCGCTGCGCGGACGGGACGGTGCTCGACGTGTCCGCCCAGCCCGAGGACGTCGCCGCCGCGCGCAGCGTCATCGACGAGGGCCGCTCCGAGGCCGGCCGCACCGACCCGCACCGGGTCACCGTCTTCACGGAGCTCGGCGCCGACCGGGACGCCTTCGCCGCGGCGGGGGCGGACTGCCTCGTGTTCCAGGCGCCCGGCGCCGACGTCCCGCTCGACCTCACGCGCGTCTTCAACGCTCGATGACGCGCCGCTCGCTGTTCGCGCCGGGCCGCACGGGATCACTCAAAGGATCGCGATGTGGTCCGTCCAGTCTTGCGCGAGGCGATCCAGCTCGGCGGCGAGCGACTCGAGCAGAGCATCAGCCCGGGGCCCGGCCAGCCGTCGCTGGAGGACGATCGATGCGACGTCGGTCATATGCGCCCATTCTCCCAGGCGCGGCGACGCCGTCACGCCTCTCGTGTTCTCGAAAGCGACTGCGGACCTGGCTTCGGGCCCGGCCGGTGGTTGGCGAACGAGCTGGACTTCCAGGACGAGCTCGCTGCGCGCGCGGCCGCTCGATTGCCTCGCCAGCTGTTCAAGGACTTCGCCGCGGCGCTGCCCGACGCGAAGCTCTACGGGCCCGACGGCACCTGCGAGTCGGGCTTCACCAACACCAAGACCGGCATCCCGGCGAGCGTGGCGGCGCGCTACAAGTGCACGTCGCCGACGCTGCCGAAGTCCGAGCTGCCGCCGCCGGGCCAGCAGTTCTTCACGGCCTACGCCCAGAAGTTCGGCAACACCACCCCCGA
>JAICUS010000491.1 GCA_025935735.1 Solirubrobacteraceae bacterium
TACGACCACGGCGGCGGCCAGATCGCCGCCTGCCACGTGACCGCACCCAAGGAGAGCGTCCATGCCTAGAGCCCGTATCGCCCTCTATGGCGCCGGCGGCGCGCCGTACCACCACGCCGCCATCTTCGCCCGGGCGGGTCACGAGGTCGAGTTCCTGTTCCCCGCGGACATCGCCACAGGCGCGCTCGAGGGCTTCGACGCGTTCGTGATGCCCGGCGGCGGCTACCGCGCGATGTTCGGCCAGATCGAGCCCCTCGGTCCCGGCGGCGCGCGGCGGCTGCGCGAGTACGTGCGCGGCGGCGGCATGTACATCGGCTGCTGCGCCGGGTCATACGACGCCGCCACGGTCGCGCAGTCGTTCATCGACCTCTGCCCCGCGCAGGCGGAGATGTGCCTGCTCGACGCGACCGTGTGGAACGAGGGCGGCGCGGAATGGGGACTGCGCTCGCCCGGCGTGGGCGTGCTGCGCGCGCGCACCACCGCGCCGGAGCACCCGGTGATGGCCGGCTTGCCGGACGAGTTCTGCATCGCCCACTACAACGGGCCGCTGTTCGAGGGCGCCACCGCGCTCGCGCGGGTGATCGGCCGCACGGACCGCTTCACGCCGTGGGAGGAGACGCTCGGGCAGCGCGCCGAGCGCCCGCTGATCGACGAGGCGGCCGCGGCGGGCGTGGCGAACATCGTCGCCGGCCCGTGCGGCGACGGCCGCGTGGTGCTGTTCGGCTCGCACCCGGAGTTCGGGTTCACGATGGCCATGGACGACGAGCAGCCGCCGGCGAAGCTCCTGCTGAACGCCATCGACTGGCAGCTTGCCGAGAGCGGCGCGCCAGAGCGGTTACGGCCGGCGATCCTCGCCGACGAGGCAGGCGACGCCGACCCTGCGCGCGTGGCCGAGCTGGCGGACGCGCTGCGCGAGCGTACCGCGGCGATCCGGGCGCGCGGCGGGAACGCGGCGTGGCTCGCTCCCGAGCACGCCATGGCGGTGTTCGGCTTGACCGCCCGCGAGGTGTGGGACCAGGCGCTGGACGCCATCGACCGCCTGTCGGGCGAGGCCGAGAGCCTGGCCGCGTCGACCGAGCCGCGCGTACTGGCCTTCCGCGCGCCGCAGGAGTTCGACGGTGGCTACCACGGCGTGATCGCGCTGCTGGAGCAGTCGGTCGAGCTGCTCGACCGGGCGCTGGCCGACTGGGACTTCGACCCCGGTGAGCCGGGCGAGAACCCGTACGTCCACATGACCGACTCACCGTTTCACCTGGTCGCCGGCTCCTACCTCGCCGCGGTCGGCCGGGTGGGCGGCGCCGCGCTGCTCTGCCGCGCGTACGAGCGGATCCTGGCATGACCACGGTCCTGCGCTGCGCGACGCTGTTCCGCGGCACCGGCCGCGACGTCGTCCACAATGCGCAGCTCGTCGTGGACGGCGGCCGCATCGCCGACCGCCCGGCGCCCGAGGGCGCCGAGGTGGTGGACCTCGGCTTCGTCATGCCGGGCCTCATCGACGCCCACACGCATCTCTCGGTGCGGCCCGGTGACGGCGACCAGCTCGGGCAGCTGCGCCAGGCGCCGGGCCGCCAGGCGCTGCGCGTGGCCGACAACCTGCGGGCCGACCTCGCGTCGGGCGTGACCACGATGCGGATCATGGCCGAGGAGGACTGGCTCGACGTATATACGCGCGAGGCGATCGCGGCCGGCGAGCTCGACGGCCCGGATCTGGTCGTCGCCACCCGCGGCATCACCGCGGGCAACGGCCACGGCCGCGCGAAGTCCTCGTTCGACGGCGTGGACGAGATCCGCCGCGGGGCCCGCGAGAACTTCGCCCGCGGCGCGGACTTCCTCAAGCTGTTCGCGACGGGAGGCGTGTCCAGCGGGTCAGGCCTGGACCGCCCGGTGTTCTCGCTCGCCGAGATGCGGACCGCGGTTGAGGAGGCCGAGCGCGCCGGCAGCTACGTCGCCGCGCACGCGCACGGCGGGCCGGGGCTGCGCGCGGCCGTGGAGGCCGGGATCCGCACCATCGAGCACGCGGCCACGGCCACCGAGGAGGACGTGCAGGCGATGCTCGACGCCGGCTGCTGGGTCGTCGGCACCTACTCCATCTTGTTTCACCCTGGGGGAATCGAGCGCGGCGATGCCGGCGACCCGCAGGTGCTCGCCGCGCTCGACCGCGCCCGCGAGACCGTGACTGAGCGGATGCCCGCGCTGCTGGCCTCGGGGATCCCGTTCGCGCTGGGCACGGACTCGATGCACGGCATGATGGCGTTCGAGGTGCAGACGGCGATCCGCTTCGGGGTCGACCCCGCTGACGCCCTGCTGGCCGCCACCGCGCACGGCGCCGAGGTGCTGCGCATCGCGGATCGCACGGGCACCCTCGAACCCGGCAAGGCCGCCGACGTGATCGCGCTCGACGGCAATCCACTCGATGACCCGGCGGCGCTCGAGCGCGTCGCCTTCGTGATGAAAGACGGAAGGCGTCTCCATGGCTGACACCCGCATCCTCTATCTCGTTCCCGGCCCGCTGAGCCGCTCGCGCGGCGCCGAGGAGCTCGAGCGCCGGCGCTCGCACCTCCAGGACTGGGCGGCGCCGGGCGTCGAGGTCGGCATCGCCGAGAACCCGGATGGGCCGCCGTCGATCGAGTCCGCCTATGAGGAGTACATCTCCGTCCCGGGCTCGTTCGCCGTGGCCACGAAGGCGCAGGAGGAGGGCTACGACGCGCTCATCCTCGGCTGCTTCGGCGACCCGGGCCTCGACGGCTTCCGCGAGCTGCTCGACGTGCCGATGGTCGGCCCGTTCGAGGCCTCGGTCCACGCCGCCTGCCAGCTCGGCCACCGCTTCGGCGTCGTCACCGTGCTCGACTCGATCGTCGCGCCGCTGCACAAGCTCGCCCGCGTCGCCGGGCTGGACTCGCGCGTGGCGGCCATCACGGCCGTCGACGTCCCCGTGCTGGAGCTCGGCGGCCACAGCGTCGAGGCGGTGCGCGAGGGCTGCCACCGCGTGCTCGCCGCGGGCGCGGACACGATCGTGCTCGGCTGCATGAGCATGGCGTTCCTCGGCGTCGCCGAGCAGCTGAGCGAGGAGCTCGGCGTTCCCGTGATCAACCCCGCGCGCACGGCGCTCAAGACGGCCGAGCTCCTGCTGGGCAGCGGCCTGACCCACAGCCGGCGCGCCTTCCCCGTCCCTCCGAAGCTGGCGGTCGCCTGAACATGGAAGCCTCAACCACCACCACCGCACGGATCGTCGACGGCGCGCGCCTGCACGTCGAGACGCACGGCCCCGAGGACGCCCCCGCGCTGATCATCCTCCACGGCGGCCCGGGCGTGGGCGACTGCCGCGACCAGGTACGCGACTACGGCCCATTGGCCGATGAGTTCCGGCTCGTGTTCTACGACGCGCGCGGCTCGGGGCGCTCCGAGGACAAGCCGCCGTACACGCACGAGCAGTGGGTGGCGGACGCCGACGAGCTGGCCACCCAGCTGGGCATCGAGACGTTCGCCCTGCTCGGCCACTCCTACGGGGGCATCGTCGCCCAGGAGTACGCGCTGCGCCACCCGGAGCGGCTGCGCCGGCTGATCCTCGTCGACACCACGCCGTCCACCGTCGAAAACGAGGAGACGATCGCGCGCGCGCTCGCCGCCGGGCTGCCGGGCATCGAGGAGGGCTGGCTGCGCAAGCTCTTCGAGGGCCGGGTGGATTCCGACGCGGAGATGCGGGAGATGTGGGAGCTGCTGCTGCCGCTGTACTTCGAGGGCCCGTTCGACCCGGACCTGCCGCGCCAGATGGCCGACCAGACGTTCTTCCATCACGCGACGCACAACTACGCCTTCTCGGTGAACAACCCGGCGTTCGACGTGCGCGACCGGATCGGCGAGATCTCCGTGCCGACGCTGGTGATCGTGGGCGGCAACGACTGGATCACGCCGCGCCGGCTGTCCGAGGACATCGTCAGCCGCATCCCGGACAGCCGCCTCGAGGTCTTCGAGCACAGCGGCCACATGCCGATGATCGAGGAGTCCGAGAAGTTCCTGACCGTGCTGCGCGGCTTCCTGCGCGAGGCGTGACGGCCTACGCGCTCGAGGAGCTGACGTCGCCCGAGGCGGGCCGGCTGGCCCGCGAAGGGGCGGTGGGGCTCATCGGCACCGCGGCGGTCGAGCAGCACGGCCCGCATCTGCCGCTGGGCACCGACGCGATCATCGCACGCCACCTCGCGCACGAGGTGGCGGAGCGGCTGGATGGCCCGGTGATCGTCGCGCCCGTGCTGCCCGGCGGCCTCTCGTCGCACCACCTCGGCTTCCCGGGCACGGTCGACCTGCCGCGTGCCGTGTTCGACGGCTACGTCCGCGCGCTGCTCGACACCTACGACGCGCTCGGCGTGGAGACCGTGGCCGTCTTCAGCGCGCATGGCGGCAACTTCGGCGCGCTCGCCGAGCTGGCCGGGCGCCACGGCGGCGTGCGCGTGATCGCCTACACCGACCTGCAGCGATACATCGACGTGATGATGGCCGCGGCGGCGAAGACCGGCCTGCACGCGCCGGAGACCGACGCTCACGCCGGGGGGCTCGAGACGAGCCAGATCCTCCACGTGCACGGGGACGTCGACTTCCCGCCCGACCTCGAGGGATACGTGGCCGCGGAGCCGGGCTGGCTGGAGCGGTTGA
>JAICUS010000426.1 GCA_025935735.1 Solirubrobacteraceae bacterium
ACATGGTGGAACGCGCCCACCGCCGCGCGCGCGGCGTCGACGGCCACGGTGGCCACGGAGGCGTGCCCGGAGGAGATCGACGTCTCGGTACGCACCCGCTTGCCCGTGGCCAGCGCGGCGCGGAAGACCTTGTTGGTCAGCGGCCCCGTCGTGCGCGCGGCCAGCGCGCGCTCGTAAGCCCGCTTGATCTGGCCCTGGATCTCCGCCTCGCCGACGATCATCGACTCCAGGCCGCTCACCACCCGGAACAGGTGGCGCGCCGCGTCGCAGTTGCGGGCGGCGTAGATCGACGGCATCAGCGCCGTCGGCGGCGTCCCGGCGCGGCGGGCCAGCATCCCCAGCACCACCGACTCGCCGGCCACCGGGTCCGGCACGACGACGTAGAGCTCGGTGCGGTTGCAGGTGGACACCGCCACCGCCTCGGACACCGACGGCTCGGCCATCAGCTCCTGCAGGAACGGCTCGACCTGTCCTTCCAGCAGCGCCAGCCGCTCGCGCACGGCCAGCGGAGCGGTCTTGTGCGAGGTCCCGAGCGCGAGGAGCTCGCTCACCGGGCGACCGGCTCCTCCTCGGCCGCCGCGGCCCGCCGCTCGTCCACCAGCTCGTTGAGCTCCTCGATGTCGCGCGTGATGCGGGCCAGGCGGCTGGCCATGATCGCCACGTAGATCAGGATCAGCGCCAGGAAGACGACGTAGGCGGCGGCGACGTACTTGCCCGCCTCGTCCAGCGGCAGCGCGGGCATTACAGCTGCGGCGCCGCCGAGCGGCGCGGGGCCGGGGCCCAGCCGTCGTCCGCGTCCGCCAGCAGCTTGCGCCGCAGCGCCCGCAGCTGGAAGCGCGCCCGCTTGGAGGCCAGCTCGTACTTGCACAGCGCCACGTACAGGCAGGCCATCCCGGCCAGGCACACCAGCCACGTCAGGAACATGGACCCCGGCATGTGGCCGCCCGTGGTGGTCAGCACCCGCGGGTGGGCGACCGACTGGGCCATCCGCACCGCCATGAAGTTCAGCGGCACGAACGCGCCGGCCACGATCGAGAACACCGCCGCGTAGCGGGCCTGGGCCTCCGGGTCCTCGATCGAGAATCGCAGCGGCTGGTAGCAGGCGTAGAGCAGGAAGACGATCAGGAACGACACGAGCGTCGGCTCGTCCCACACCCACCAGTGCCCCCAGGCGGCGCGCGCCCAGATCGACCCGGTGACCAGCGCCCCGACGGCGAGGATCAGCGCCAGGTGGATGGCCACGTAGGAGCGCAGGTCGTGCGCCCGGTCGCCGGTGCGCAGGAACTGGATGCCCCAGATCCCGCCGGCGACGAACCCGCACAGCGCCACGATGGCCAGCGACACGTGCAGATAGAAGATCTTCTGGATGAAGCCCTGGTCCGCGTCGTTGGGCGCGTAGAAGAACACCAAGGCGAAGCCCCCCGACAACAGGGCGGCGGAGAGGAGCGAAAGGGTCTTCAGACCCCGGCCGAACACTGCGTCATTCCTCCAGCAGGAAGTCGAAGATCGCGTAGGCGAGCAGCCCGAAGACCAGATCATAGAGGCCGAGGACCAGCAGCCAACGCGCTTCGAGCGCGCCCGCGCCATCCGCGGCCAGCAGTGGCGCGCAGGCGCGCGATCCGGCGATCACGAGCGGCAGCGCGAGCGGGATGGCCAGCAGCGGGACCAGCAGGTCGCGCGCGCGGGTGCGGACGGCCAGGGCACCGACGAGCGTCCCGATCACCGCCAGCCCGACGTCCGCCAGCGCGAGCACGAGCGCCAGCCCGGGCAGCGCGTCCCAGGGCGAGGGCCCGAGCAGCAGGATCGCGAACGCCGCCACGACGAGCACCTCGACCGCGGCGAGGAAGCCCCCCAGCAGCAGCGCCTTGGCCACGAACATCGCCGTCCGGTCCACCGGGGCGAGCAGGAAGCCGTCGAAGCCGCCCTCCTCGCGCTCGGCCACGAACAGCCGGCCGATCCCCAGCACCGCCGCGAACAGCAGCGTCACCCACAGGACGCCGGACGCCAGGTCGCCCGAGACGTCGTCGCGGTGCAGGGCGAAGTGGAAGAGCACGAACGCGCCGAGCGAGAACAGCACCATGGCCGGCACGGACTCGGGCGCCCGCAGCTCCAGCCGCAGGTCCTTGCGCAGCAGCGCGCCGACGGCCCTCATGCGTAGAGGGCCCGGACGTCCCGCGCCTCGACCTGGGCCGCCCGCGCCAGCACGGCCGGCCGCCCGTCCTTGAGGCCGAGCACGACGTCGGCCTCGGCCAGCCCGTGCTCGACGTCGTGGGAGATGACCACGCGGGTCCCGCCGGAGATCAGCGGCTCCACGGCCGCGGCGGCGCCGGGGTCCAGCCCGGCCAGCGGCTCGTCCAGCAGCAGCAGCTCGGGCTCGTGCAGGACGGCGCGGCAGACCGCCACCCGCTGCACCATCCCGCGCGAGTAGGTGTGGACGGGGTCGTCCGCCCTCCGCTTCATCCCCACCGCGTCCAGCACCGTCTCGATCCGGGCGACCGGCACGCCGTGCAATCGCGCGTGGAAGCGCAGGTTCTCCCGCGCCGTGAGGTCGCGGTAGAGCAGCGGCGCGTGGCCGAGGAAGCCGATCCGCCCGCGCACCGCCCAGCCCTCGCCGGGCAGCTCGGAGCCCAGCACCCGCGCAGTCCCGTGGTGCGGGCGCAGCAGCGTGGCCAGGATGCGCAGCAGCGTCGTCTTGCCGGCCCCGTTGGCCCCGAACACCGCGAGCGTCTGCCCTTCGTCCACCGAGAGCGTCAGCCCGGCCAGCGCCACCCGCTCCCCGTAGGCGCGGCCGAGCTCAGCTACCTCGATCGCTCTCATGGTGCGAGGAGTCCCCGCGCAGGGTCCGCACCACGTGCTTGAGCGTCGGGGCGAGCACGGGGAAGAGCTGGTCGATCGACTTCGGCGAGCCGGGGAAGTTGACGATCAGCGTCCGCCCGGCGATCCCGGACACGCCGCGGGTGAGGATGCCGTGCGGCGTGTGCTTGAGGCCCTCGGCCCGCATCGTCTCGGCGAACCCGGGCGCCTCGCGGTCGATCACCGCGCGCGTGGCCTCCGGCGTGATGTCGGTCGGCGTCAGCCCCGTGCCGCCGGTGGTGAACACGAGGTCGCAGCCCTGGCCGACGAAGTGGTGCAGGCGATCCTCGATCAGCGCGAAGTCGTCGGGCACGACCTCCATGCCCACCACCTCGCAGCCCGCCTCCTCGGCCGCGGCGGCGAGTCGCGGCCCCGAGAGGTCCTCCGCCTCGCGGCGGGCGACGCGTGTGGAGACGGTGAGGACGGCGGCGCGGATGGCGCTCAGGCTACGCGAACGGAGGGCTGGTGCGCCTGCCGGGCGGTGGCGATCAGCTCGCGCACGGCGGCCTCGTCGCCCGCCCGCAGCAGCGCGATCGGGTCCGGGTCGCCGTTGACGATCGACTCGAAGAACGCCTTGCGGTCCTGGTAGGTGGGCAGCGTGCCCTTGGCCCAGCCGCGCGTCTCGTTGAGCAGCACGGCCAGCCGGGCGTAGGGCTCGCCGTACGCGGCGGCGATCTCCGCCTTGATCCGCTTGGCCAGCGCGGGCGAGGCGCCCGCGGTGGAGATGGCGATGGCCAGCGGCCCGGTGCGGACGATCGCCGGCAGGATGAAGTTGCACAGCGGCGGGACGTCGACGACGTTGACCAGCATCGCCCGCCGCTCCGCGTCCTCGTAGACGCGGATGTTGACGTCGGTGCGGTCGGTGGCGGCGATGACCACGAACGTGGCCTCGAGGTCGCCGGCCTCGTACTCGCGCCGGATCCACTCGATCGACCCCTCGCGCGCCAGCGCCTGCAGCTCCGGCACGGCCTCGGGGGCGATCAGCACCACGCGGCCGTCGCAGGCCAGCAGGCCCTCGACCTTCTCCAGCCCCACCTCGCCGCCGCCCACCACCACGCAGCGACGGCCGGTGAGCCGCAGGCAGGCGATGTAGAACGGCGTGTCCAGCATGTCCCGCACGCACGTCTGGTCGCAGATCCCGCGCCTGTACTGGCAGACGCATTCCTTGCCCGCGTAAGCCTGAGCCGGCATTGGCTATCACGGTAGCGGTCCGTCATCATGCCCGGACCAGGTCTCCGGAGGGGAGCGAAACGTGATCGTCAGACGTATTGCCGCCGCGGTGGTGGCCGCGGCACTCACCGCGGTGCTCGCCGGCTGCGGCAGCGACAACAAGACCGAGTCGGCGGCGACGCCGACCCAGACCAGCGCGCCGACCGAGACGCCCACGGCCACCGAGACGGCCGAGTCCGAGGACGCAGACAAGGGTGAAGAGGAGGACAAGGACAAGGGCGAGGAGGCGGGCGGCGCCAAGCGCGACTGCGACGAGGTCGGCGACCTCAAGGGCAAGCCCAAGCACAAGCTCCCGCGCAGCATCCCCCTGGTCGCCGGCGCGCGCGTGTACGAGTCCCAGGGCCCGTTCGGCAAGACCACGCGCTACTTCGCCGTCGCCAAGGGCGGCCCGGAGGACCTGCCGAAGCTGCGCGACAAGGTCGACGCCAAGCTCAAGGCCGCCGGCTACAAGGAGCTCGCCACCGACCAGGAGGAGGGCGCCGAGGCCGAGGGCCACCTGAGCGGCCCGCACACGGTCGACATCCAGGTGATCAACCTCTGCAAGGGGAAGCTGCGGATCCGCTACACGGTGTCCTGAGCAGCGTGGAGGCGCCGCTGCTCGACGTGCGCGCGCTGCACGCCGGGCCGCTGCGCGGGCTGTCGCTGACCGTCGCGGCCGGCGAGGTCGTCGCGCTCGTCGGCCACGAGGGCGCGGGCAAGACCGCCGCGGCCGAGATCGTGGCCGGCGTCCAGCGTCCGGAACTCGGCGCGTTGCGACTCGCCGGGGCCGACGTGACGGGCGCGGACGCGGCGCGGATGGCCCGGCTGGGCGTCGCCTTCGTCCCCGAGGGGCGCCGGGTGTTCCCCGGGCTGACGGTCGAGGAGAACCTGACGCTCGGCGCCTACCGCGACCGCGGCGACCGGGCGCTGGTCGACGACCGCCGCGCCGCCGTGCTCGAGCGGTTCCCGCTGCTGGCCGAGCGGCGCGATCAGTCGGCCGCGACGCTGTCGGGCGGCGAGCGCCAGCTGCTCGTGATCGCCCGCGCGCTGATGGGCGGCCCGCGGCTGCTCGTGCTCGACGAGCCGTCGGCGGGGCTGTCCCCGCGCGCGGTCTCGCTGGTGGCAGCCGCGTTGGAGGCGGTGCGGGCGGGCGGGACGGCGGTGCTGCTGTGCGAGCGGGGGCTGGTGTTGCCGCGACGGGTGGCGGACCGGGTGCTGCTCCTGGAGGAGGGGCGGGTGGTCTTGGCCGCTGGGCGCTTGGAGGCGCTGGCCGATCCGCGGCTCGGTGCCGGATATCTGGCGTGAGTGGCGGACCCGGCGAAAGGCTGGCTGGGTAGGGGAGTGAGGGCTTCGGCCGCGGTG
>JAICUS010000152.1 GCA_025935735.1 Solirubrobacteraceae bacterium
CAGCAGGCCGAACACGAACATCAGCACCACGCCGCACAGGCCCAGGGCCGCCAGCGAGGAGACGATCTTGTGGAAGCGCCGCGTCGGCTGGACGACGATCGCCAGGACGACGCCCAGCACGATGAGCGCGCCCAGGAAGCCCCAGCCGCCGGTGATCCCGTCCTTGGTGGCGAACCAGTGGTTGGCCTTCTCGAAGAAGCCCCAGCCGGTCCCGATCCCGACGATCCTTCCGGTGATCTGCAGGTTGCGCAGGACGATCGGCACCTCGAACGCGACGATCGAGAGCGATGCCACGACCAGCGTGAACGACTCCAGCCAGCCGAGGAACGGCCCCGCCTTCGGGATCAGCCGCGTGGTGAACACGTAGTCGCCGCCTGACCGCGGCATCACCGTGACCAGCGACGCGTAGATCAGCGCCAGCAGGATGCAGAACCCGCCGACGATCAGGCACGACCAGCCGTAGCTGGACAGCCCGGCCAGCCCGATGGGGACGAACGCCAGCGCGTAGAACACCGGCGCCCAGCCGACCCCCGCGCCGATGAACGCGGACGTGTTGAAGAACAGCGCGTTGGTGACGCTGACCTCGCGCACGAGGCCCGACGAGCGCCGTACGAACAGGCGCTGGCCGCCTCCGGGCAGTTCGTCCCGGGTCTCTCGGGTCGTGCTCACGGCCTCTCCTCCTCCACCGGCTTATGGGGCTCCATGGACCACGCGTCCCTCGACCACGGTCAGCGTGACGGGCAGGTCTATCAGTGCGTCGCCTGAGACGGCGGTCGGGTCCTCGGCGAACCCTGTGACGTCCGCGCGCGCCCCCGGCACGATCCGCCCCGAGACCGCCTCGTCGCCGGTGGCGAGGGCGGCGCCGGTCGTGTAGCCGGCCAGTGCGGCGCGGCCGCCGAGCGCCTGATCGGGCTCGAAGACGGGCGCGTCCGGGTCGCCCGGGCGCCGGCGCAGGCGCGCCCAGGCCATGCCCTCGCGCGGGTCGAAGTGGGCGATCGGCCAGTCGGAGCCGAGCGCGACGACGGCACCGCTGTCCAGCACGTCGCGGACGCGGAACGCGCGTCCGGCGCGCTCGGGACCCAGGCGCCGCGTCCACTCGTCGGAGCCGTCGCCGTGGCGCCACTGCATGTGCAGCGGCTGCATCGAGCACACGACGCCCTCCGCGGCGAAGCGCTTCAAGTGGCCGTCGGGCAGCGTCTCGCCGTGCTCGACGCGGTGCCGAAGGCCCGGGGCCTCGCCGGCCGCGGCGTAGGCGTCCAGCGCGCAGCGCACGGCCCGGTCGCCGACCGCGTGGGTGACGCACTGGAAGCCCGCGCCGGCGAAGTCCGCGACGACGCGGGCGTAGCGCGCGGGGTCCGGCCAGAACGCGGCGGTGCCGCCGCCGCGGGTGTCGGGCTCCTCCAGCCACGCCGTGCCCGTCTCGACCACGCCGTCGATGAACAGCTTCGCCACGCCCCCGCGCCACAGCGCACCGCGCGCGTCGCGCAGCTCCCGCAGCGCCGCCAGCTCGTCGTCGCCCATCGCCGGCTTGCACCACAGCGATACGACGAGCCGCAGCGGCAGCGGCCCACGCGCCTCGAGCTCTCGCAGCAGCGCGAACGTGTCGGGCGCGCCGTCCATCACGTGCACCGCGGTCAAGCCGGTGGCGGCCATGCGCTCGAGATGGGCGGCGATCAGGTCCAGCGCTCCCTCGCGCGAGGATGCCGGCAGCACGCCGCTGACGCGGTCATAGGCGGCGAACTCGCGCAGCTCGCCGGTCGGGACGCCGTCGCGGCAGACGATCTCCGAGGCGTCGGGGAAGCGCTCCGGGCCGCGCACGCCCGCGCGCTCCAGCACCCCGGGCGTCGCCAGGTAGGTGTGGCAGTCGAACAGCGTCAGCAGCGCCGGCCCGCCGGCGAGCTCCTCCAGCACACGGCCGTCGAGCCCGGTGTCGGCGAACAGCGCGTAGTCGGCGCCCCAGCCGAGCACGATCTCGCCGGGACCGCTCCGCTCGCCGGCCAGCGCCGCGCGCAGCTCCTCGCGGGTGCGGCACGGGTGGCAGTCCACGCCGCGCGCGATGCCGGCCGCCCACAGCGGGTGGGCGTGCGAGTCCACCAGGCCCGGGACGACCACCATTCCGGCGCCGTCGACCAGCTCGGTCTTGGCGTCGCAGGCGGCGCGGATCTCCGCGTCGTCGCCCACGGCCAGGATGCGGCCGTCGCGGAACGCCACGGCGGTCGCCGACGGCCGCGCGTCGTCCAGCGTGACGACCCGTGCGCCGACGATCGCCCGCTCGGCGCTGACCCGCGCCCGCGGCACTGTGGCGATCCGCTCGCCCTCCACCGGCGACACCGTAGACCAAATCGATTTGGGCCGCAACACGGCGCGGCGTACCATGCGCGGCATGGCGGGCCGTTCACGCGTCACGATCGGCGACGTGGCGCGCGGCGCCGGCGTCTCGCCGACCACCGTCTCGCACGCGCTCAACGGCAAGGGCGCCGTGCGTCCCGCCACCCGCGCGCGCGTGTTGCGCACCGCGAAGCGCCTGGGCTATCTCCCCAACAGCGCCGCGCGCAACCTGCGCTCGGGCCGCACCATGACCCTGGGGCTGATGTTCCCGCGGGAGGAGTTCTCCGGCGTCGAGTACTACCTCGAGCTGGCCTCGGCCGCCGCGCAGGCCGCGTTCGCGCGCGACTACGGCGTGCTGCTGATCCCGCCGATGCAGGCGCCGGAGCAGCTGCGCCGGTTCGCGGTCGACGGCGGGATCGTGTCCGACCCGGTGGCCGGCGACTCGCGGCTGGCGGCGTTCGACGCGCTCGGGCTGCCGACCGTGTCGATCGACCGCGACCTCTCGCGCGGCGACGACCCGTGGTGGGTGGCGGCCGACAACGTCGCCAACACGCGCGCGGCGCTCGACCACCTGGTGGCCGCCGGGGCGCGGCGCGTGGCGTTCCTGACCGGCGACGCGTCGTGGGGGTGGCTCGAGGACAGCCTGCGGGCGTACCGGGGCTGGGCGCGCGAGCGCGGCTGCGAGCCGCTCGTCGCCACCGCGAGCATGGCCGCGCACGAGCGCGGAGCCGCGGCGGCCGCCGCGGAGCTGCTCGACCGCCCGGACCCGGCGGACGCCATCTTCGCCCCGCCGGACCGCTTCGCGGTCGGCGTGCTGCGCGCGGCCCGCGAGCGCGGGATCGACGTGCCCGGCGCGCTGCGCATCGCCGTCGGGGTCGACTCCAGCCAGGCGCGGCTCGCGGACCCGCCGATCACGGCGATCGACCTCCACCCTGACGAGACCGGGCGGGCGGCGGTGGACATGCTGCTGGCCCGGATCGAAGGCGCCGCGGTCGCCGCGCCCCGGATCGTCAGTGCCGAGCTGCGCGTGCGCGTATCCTCCGCACCTTGACCGGGCCGCTCGCCGATCTGCGTCAGGAGGCGCCGCGCGTCCTGGACGAGCTCGACCGACGGGAGATCGCCGCGCGCGCGGTCGGCGGGCTCGCCGTCCACCTGCGCTGCCCCTCCGCCGCCCGGCCGCCGCTGGCCCGCGACTACAAGGATCTCGACCTGGCGGCCGCGTTCGCGGCGGTCCGGCCGTTGACGCAGGCGCTGGAGGACCTGGGCTACGAGGCCGACCGCGAGTTCAACGCGCTGCACGGCCGCGAGCGCCTGCTGTTCTGGGACGCCGTCAACGGCCGCCAGCTCGACGTGTTCATCGACCGCATGGTGCTCTGCCACACGCTCGAGCTCGCCGACCGCGTCGGGCTCGAGCCGCGCACGCTCCCGCTCGCCGACCTGCTGCTGGCCAAGCTGCAGGTCGTGGAGCTCAACGAGCGCGACCTCAAGGACGCGGCGGCGATCCTGGCCGACCACGCGCTCGCCGCCGGCGGCGTCGACCCCGACCGGGTGACCGACGTGCTGGCGGCCGACTGGGGCTGGTGGCGCACCGCGACCGCCACGCTCGAGCGCGTCGCCGGCTACGCCCGCGACCTCGGCGGCTTCCCGGACGCTCCGGCCGTTGCCGAGCGGGCCGGCGCGCTGGGCGAGCGCATCGAGGCGGCGCCGAAGTCGCGGCGCTGGCGGATGCGGGCGAAGATCGGCGAGCGCAAGCGCTGGTACGAGCTGCCCGAGGAGATCAACGGCTGATCAGCCCAGCAGGAACGTCCCGGAGAACGCCAGGCGCTCGACCGGCGGCGCGTCGATCGCTTCGCCGTCGAGCGTGACGGCGTAGCTGCGCGGGTCGACGCGCACCTCGCCGCGCCGGGCGTTGCGCACCATGTCGGCCGCGGTGAGGTCGCGGCAGCCCTCGACCCGCGCCCGGGGCCGCGCCGTGGGCAGCTCTGCGTCCATCGCGCAGCCGGCCAGGAACGCGAGCGAGATCCGCGCGGGGGCGCCGCCGACGCCGCCCACCTGCGGGCGGACGCGGACGGGCTCGCACAGCATCGTCGCCGCGTTGCCGTCGCCGGAC
Organism: Solirubrobacteraceae bacterium; assembly: GCA_025935735.1. The sequence goes on from JAICUS010000152.1 coordinate 4,439, forward strand.
GCGCCCCACGCCGCCACGCCGGCCTTGAGCACGAGCTCCGGGCGGATGCCGATGAGCGCGGGCTGCCAGAGCACGGCGTCGGCGAGCCGCCCCGGCGTGAGCGCGCCGACGTGGCCGGCCAGGCCGTGGGTCAGCGCCGGGTTGATGGTCACCTTGGCGATGTGGCGCAGGACGCGCGCGTTGTCGTCGCGCCCCTCTCCCCCGCGCACCCGCTTCATCCAGTCCGCGTTCTGCAGCGCGCGGCGGACCACCTCGCCCGCCCGGCCCATCCCCTGCGAGTCCGACGACATCATGTGGATCGCGCCGAGGTCGTGCAGCACGCCCTCGGCGGCCATCGTGCGGGCGCGCACGCGCAGGCCGAGGATCGCCGCGTCGCCCGCGCGCTCGCCCGGCGCCAGCAGGTGCACGGTCTCGACCATCGCCCGGCCCTCGGCCGCGGCGCCGGCGCCGAACGGCAGGCCGGGGGTGGTGGAGGACGTCAGCACGCGCTCGCGGCCGGCGAGCGCGAGCAGGTCCGGCGCGTGGCCGCCGCCGCAGCCCTCGATGTGGAACGCGTGCACGGTGCGCCCGCCGAACGCCGCGAACGTGTCTTCGACCGACAGGGCCTCGTTCAGGCCGTCGGTGTGGATGGCCAGCTGCACGTCCTCGGCGTCGGCGACGTCCAGCGCGCAGCGGATCTGCTCGGGCCCCGCGGCCACGTCCTCGTGGATCTTCAGGCCGGCGCCGCCGGCCCGCAGCGCATGGAGCACGGGCTCGTCCCGCGCCGATGACGCGCGGACGAGCAGCGCCGCGTTGAGCGGGTACGCGTCCAGCGCCGCCCACGTCGCCCGCAGCAGCTCCGGCGGGTTGCAGCCCAGGTTCCACACCGGCCCCGGGTCCTGGATCACCAGCGTCGTCATGCCGCCCGCGAGCGCCGCCTCGGCGACCTGCGGCGAGAGCCAGTGGATGTGCGAGTCGACGCCCCCGGGGGTGACGATCAGCCCGGACGCGTCGTGCACCGCCGTCGCGGTGTCGAGCACGACGTCGATGCCGTCCATCGTGTCCGGGTTGCCGGCGCGGCCGACGCTGACGACGCGCCCGTCGCTGATGCCCAGGCTGGCGTGGCGCACCCCGAGCAGCGGGTCGACCAGCAGCCCGCCCGTGATCGCCACCTCGACCCCGCCGCGCTGCGCGCGCACGCCGAGCCCGTCGCGCATCGTCCCGCCCCAGCCGGCCACGATGCCGTCCGGCTCGCCCTCGGGCGCCAGCCACAGGTCGCTGTCGGCCAGCCGCACGCGCTCAGGCACCGCGATACCCCCGCTCGCGCGCGAGCGCCAGCGCGGCCTCGCGGGCCCCGGGCGCGTCGAGCGGCCCGTCCACCAGACCGCCGTGCCCGCGCACGATGCGCGCCCCGGCGATCGGCAGCAGCCGCACGGCGCGCGGCTCGCCGGGCGCGAACACGACCTTCGCCCCGGGCGCGATCGCCAGCCGCAGCCCCCACGCCGCCGCGCGCTCGAAGCGCAGCGCGCGGTTGACCTCGAAGAAGTGGAAGTGCGAGGTGACGGCAACCGCCACCGCGCCCTCGTTGACCACGTCGAGCGGAGCGCCGCCATCCAGCCACGCGGGCTCCACGGGCGCCGGCGCAGGGGGCGCGTCGCGCCGGATCGGATCGTGGAGGACGACGAGCCGGTGGCCGTCCGCGAACAGCGGCTCGACCTCGACGCGCGGCACGGCATCCGCCACGCCCGCGAGCACGTCCGCTTCGCCCAGCACGCCGTACCCGAGCGCCTCCACCTCCGCATACGAGCGCCCGTCCCGCGCGGCCTCGCACACCTCGTCGGCGATCACCGCGACCGCCTCGGCCTGCGTGAGCGCGAGCCCCCGCGACCGGCGCCGCCGCGCCAGCTCCGCGGCGAGGAAGAGCAGCAGGCGGTCCTCCTCGCCGGGCAGCAGACGCATGCCGCAACCCTACGCGGAGCCCCCGCGATCAGCGTCCTAGTGCCGGGTGCGCCACTAGCCCGGCCAGAAGACGATCGTCCGGTTCTCGTGGACGAGCACCCGGTCCTCGAGGTGCCAGTGCACCGCGCGCGCGAAGACCGTCCGCTCGATGTCGCGGCCGATCATCTCCAGCATCGCGGGATCGGCCTGGTGCGAGACGCGCCGGACGTCCTGCTCGATGATCGGCCCCGCGTCCAGGTCCTCGGTGGCGTAATGGGCCGTGGCCCCGATGAGCTTCACCCCGCGGTCGTGCGCGCGCTCGTACGGCTCGGGGCCGGCGAACGCGGGGAGGAACGAGTGGTGGATGTTGATGACCGGAGCGCCGATGCGCGCGAGGAAGTCGCCGGAGAGGATCTGCATGTAGCGCGCGAGGGCCACCAGGTCGACCTTGCCGGCGACCAGCTCCAGCTCCCGCTGCTCGGCCTCGGCCTTGGAGTCGGCCGTCACCGGGACGTGGTGATAGGGCACGCCGAAGGCGGCCACCTCCTCTTGGAGGTCGGCATGGTTGGACACCACGGCGACGATGTCCATGTGCAGCTCGTCGCGCCGCCACCGCCACAGGAGATCCATCAGGCAGTGCTCGTGGCGCGAGACGAAGATCGCCACGCGCTTGCGTCGCGCCGCGGGCTCGAGCCGCCAGTGCATCTCGAAGTCCTCCGCGATCTCCTCGATGCGCGTTCGCAGTTCGGGCAACCGATCCGGGAGGTCCTTGAGCAGGAACTCGGACCGGAGGTACAGCCTGCCTCCCTCCGGGGCGGTGGAGAACTGATCGAACGTGATGACGTTGGCGCCCGCCGCCGCCAGGCGGCTCACCACGGCCGCGAGGATCGCCGGCCGTTCGGGGCAGGCGACCACGAGGCGCCCGACGTCCTCGCGCGTCGTGCCGACCATCGACAGCCCCGACCCGGTGCCCCCTGCCTGCATGCCTGCCTCCTCGCCTTCGCCGCGATCAGCCGGCCGGCTGGTCGCGCCTGGTGTTGTGGTCGCGGCCGAGGAACGTGTTGGCCCACGCGCTCGTCCGGTCCAGCGCGTTGTCCTTGACGACGACCGGGCCCTCGAGCATCCCGTCGGACTCCCCGTAGGCCTTCAGCCGCTCGTAGGCCTGCGACCAGATGCACTCGGTGTCGTAGACCTCGCACAGCCCGTCGCGCGTCCCGCCGCACGGGCCGTTGCGCTGGTTCTTCGCGCACATCGACTCCGGGCAGACGTACGCGATGTCGGGCAGCGAGCAGTCCCCGCAGTCGCGGCAGTTGAACATCGGGACCTTGGCCGCCTGCTCGGCCAGGTGCGCGGCCCGCCCGAGCGCCCGCGGCCCGCTCTCGATGCGCTCATAGAGCGCGCGGCCGGCGCCGAACAGCGGCGCCTCGGGATCGAACAGCCAGCGGTGCATCTGCCGGCTGAGCCGGTAGCGCGCCGGGACTGGCAGATCGGTCCGGCGGCGGCGCTTGGACTCCACGAAGGAGCGGCTCAGCTCATCCGAGGACAACCCCGTCTCGGCGTCGCGCTCGAACAGGTAGAACTCGCCGGGACGGCCGAACCCGATGTCCTTCGCCACGGTCCGCCAGTCGCCGGCGTAGCCCTCGGCGCGCTGGAGGATGTCGAAGAACGTCTCGGCCGGGGCGTGGCCGCCGAGGTAGACGCCGTTGAACCCGAGCCCGCGCGCCACCGCGGTCTGCTTGGCGGCGAGATCGACGAAGTAGGAGCGGCCCTTGTCCTTGCCCGCCCCGTGGCGCTCGACGAGCGCCAGCAGCTCCTCGCTGACCACGACGCCCGGTATGCGCCCCGCGTGGAACGCGCGCGCGGCCGGCCGCGACAGCAGATAGACGTTGGCCAGCGCGAACAGCGACAGCCGCGCGTGCCGGATGTAGCGCAGCAGCTCGTCGTCCTTGCGCGCGTCGTAGCCGATCTGGTTGATCACGAACCGCGCGCCCGCCGCCGCCTTCTTGGCCAGCTTCTGATACTGCGGCACGACCTCGCGCTCGTAGAGCTTGTGGTTGGTCACCACGCAGCCCAGGAAGAAGTCGGTGGCCTCCAGGCGGTGCTCGGGGCGGCGCTGGTCGGGCAGCCCCCGGTTCATCTCGGCGTACAGCTGCAGCAGGCCGACGGAGTCGATGTCGAACACCGGCGCGGGCGCGCCGCGATGGCCCTGGCGGGCGTAGTCGCCCGACAGCGCCAGCACGTTGTTGAACCCCTCCGACGCGAGCTTCCAGCCGCGGCTCTCCAAGGCGTTGCGGTTCCAGTCCTTGCAGGCCAGGTGGATGATCACCTCCTGCCCGCGCGAGACGAGGTCGGTGCCGAGCGTGTCCGGGGCGAGCATCGCGTTGCCGCCGGGGTTGTCGGTGATCGAGATCACGTCGACCCGCGGGTCGAGGGCGAGCTCCTGCGCCATCTCGACCGAGGCCCGGCTGGACTTCGCGGTCACCACCCCGCGGCTCGTGACGAGCTCGATGGCGACCGCGAACGTCCCGCGCCGCTCCAGCCGCTCGCGGAACAGCGGCTTCTGCGGCGGGCCGATGAGGCTCATGTCACGTCCCGGGCCTCACGACTGCGGCCGGCTCACGACCTGCCACTTCCCGCCGGCGAAGTGCTGGACGTCGATGCCCTGCACCGGCGTCTGCGTGTAGGAGCTCGCGTTCAGCGTCACGCCGGGCAGGAAGAGCCCGAGCTGCTGGTTGAGGCCGTGGATCGCGTTCATCAGCTCCTTCCGGCTGACCGTCTTCATGGATTGCAGCGCGGCGACCAGGCTCTCCGCCGCGCCGTACCCCCACTCCGCGTTGGTGATGGACGGGTTGGCCTTCGGGCTGTACTGCTTCATGCGCGAGAGGTACTGCTGCACGTCCTTGTCCGACTGCCACTGCGGGTCGTCGGCCTGCTTGACGAACGCCCCGGTGTAGACCTTGTCGCTGGACGTGAGCTTCGCGGGCGTCAGCACCTGGTCGATCGACGACGACAGGCTGATCAGCAGCTCCATCGGGTTCCATCCGAGCGTCTTGACGTGCTGCAGGCCGCTGATCATCAGCGGGACCACCGCCACCGCCATGTAGAGCACGTCGGCGTGGGTCGCGGCCAGCTGCGAGACCTGGCTGTCCAGGCTCGTGTCGGCCGGCGTGTAGGTCGCGACCTTGACCACTTTGACCTTCGAGCCCGCGATGCCCTGCTTGAAGCCGCTCAGGTACACCTCGCCCAGGGTGTCGGCCTGCCGGAGCACCGCCACGGTCAGCGGCTTGTTCAGCCCGGCCAGATAGCGGCCGTACGCCTCGCCCTCGGACTCGTAGGTCGGCTGCCAGCCGATCGTCCACGGGTTCGCCTTCTGGTCGTCGCTGAACAGCGCGTCGCCGGCATGGACGAACACCTGCGGGACGCCGGCGGAGTTGGCGTTCTTCTGGATCGCGATGTTCGGGGCGGTGCCGAACGTCTGGAAGAGCGCGAAGACGTGGTTCTGGTTGACGAGCTTCTGGTAGTTCTGCGACGCCTTGGCGGGGTCGTAGCCGTCGTCGTAGTAGACGAACTTGATCTTGCGCGTCTTGCCGTCGCCCATCTTCACCCCGCCCTGGGCGTTGATCGCGTCGAAGTAGGCCGTCGCGCCGCCGAGCGCCGCGATGCCGTTGGCCGCCACGGGCCCGGACAGCGGATAGCTGCCGCCGATGGTGATCTGCGAGTCGGTGACGCCCGGCGCGCTCGCGCCGCCGCTGCCGCCCGACGAGGATCCGCCGCGGCCGCCGCACGCGGCGAGCCCCACGACGGCCGCCAGCACGCCGGCGACCGCGAGCACCATCCGTCCAACGCTCCTCATCGCAACCTCTCCTCGTGTGTCGTTGGGTGTGCGGTCCGGACGAACCCGCGCGCGACGCGGCTCGCCCCCAGCTTCAGCGCCCCCGCGACGCCGCCGCGGAAGAACAACAGGACGACCAGGAGCACGACGCCGTCGACCAGGTACGAGCGCCCGGGCGTGATCTTGTCGGTGACGTCCGGCACGAGCACGTAGAACGCCGCGCCGATCAGCGCTCCCAGCCGGCTGCGCACGCCGCCGACCACCAGGCCGGCGAGCAGCGAGACGGCGAGCGAGAGCTGCAGCGAGTCCGGCGAGATGAACTGCACGGCGACCAGGTAGAGCCAGCCGGCGACCCCCGCGCACAGCGCCGCCACGGTGAACGCGAGGACCTTGTAGCGCTGGACCGGCACGCCGGTGGCGGCGGCCATCGTCTCGTTGGTGCGGATAGAGGCCAGCCCCCGGCCGATGCGCCCGACGAGCAGGTTGCGCACGAGCAGGAACGTGACGGCCCCGACCACGACGATGACGTAGTAGCGCCACTGGTCGTCGGCCAGGCCGCTCCACGCCGGCGCCCGCACCGCGTCCGTGGCGATGCCCTGCGTCCCGCCCGTGAGGCTGTGCAGGCGGTTGGCGAGCGGCACCGCGACGACCGGCAGCGCGAGCGTGATGATCCCGAAGGCGAAGCCGCGCAGGCGCACCGCAGGCACCGCGGCCAGCAGCCCGACCGCGCAGGCGAGCGCGGTGGCGACCGCCAGCCCGGCGATCGCGGGCCAGCCGTGCTCGAAGCCGACCGCGGCGGCGTACGCGCCGAGCCCGAAGAACGCGCTCTGGCCCAGCGACACCTGCCCGGCGTGTCCGGTGAGCACGTC
>JAICUS010000493.1 GCA_025935735.1 Solirubrobacteraceae bacterium
CCGAGAAAGTGGTCCACCCGGAAGATCTGCTCCTCGCGCACCGAACGGTGCAGCTCGGCGGCCAGCGCCTTCGCCGACGCCAGGTCACGCCCGAACGGCTTCTCCACCACGATCCGGGCGTTCCCGGTCAGCCCCGCCGCAGCCAGGCCCCCCGACGACCCGGCCGAACAACGCGGGCGGCGTCTCGAGATAGAACAGCCGGCGCTCCGCTGCCTCGATCGCCTCGGCCACCCGCCGATACGTGGCCGCGTCGTCGAAGTCGCCCTGGACATAGGACAGGCGCCCCGCGAGCCGATCGAGCGCCTGGCGCTCGACCCGCTCGCCGCCCGCCCGGATCGCCTCGCGCAGGTGACGGCGCAGCGTGGCCGCCGTCCAGTCATCCACGGCCACGCCGACGATCGCGCAGTCCAGCAGCCCGCGGCGCTCCAGCCGATACAGCGACCGGAACGTCATCTGCTTCGCCAGGTCTCCGGTGATCCCGAAGATCACGAACACGTCAGCCGCGGCGCTCATGCCGACACGATCGCACGCGCCCGGGCGGCGACGTCCCGGGTCGGCGGCCGACGGAGGTCCAGCAGCGCGTTGCGCCCGCGTCCAGCGCGCGCCCGGGGCGCGGAGACGCGTGCTGGGTGTGCGAGAGTCGCGGAGTCACGGATCGCGGCTGAACGATGGTCTTAGGATTGCTTCTGGCGCTCGCGTCGGCGATGGGCACCAACGTTGCGTTTTTGTTCAAGCACCGCGGCGCGGTGCTCGCTCCGCCGATCCGGGTTCGCCATCCGCTGCGCAGCGCGACCGATCTCTTTCACTCCCGGTGGTTCGCGATCGGCTGGATGGTCGCGATCCTCGCATGGGGGCTGCACGTCGGCGCGCTCGCGCTCGCGCCGCTCTCGATCGTGCAGGCGGTCCTGTCGGGCGGACTCGTCTTTCTGGCCGTGTTGGCCGAGCGGTACTTCGGCTTCCAGCTCGGACGACGACAGTGGGTCGGCGTGACGATCACCGCGGCCGGGCTGGGGGTGATCGGGCTCACCGGCGGCGGCGCCACCCACCCGCAGCGGGCATCGCTGGCGGCGTTGATCGCCGTCGAGGGCGCGGTCTTCGCGACCGGCGCGATGCTCGTGCGGATCTCGGCCCGCCGCCACCTGGCCGACCGCCCCGCCGGGCTACTGCTCGGCGCGGCCGCGGGCGCGCTGTTCGGCGTGTCCGATGTCGCCATCAAGTATCTCACCCAAACCCCACCCGGACCGCTGCACGGGGCACTCAGCCCGTGGACGCTGACCGCGCTGGTCGCCGGCGTGATCGCCTTTTACGCCTCCGCCCGCAGCCTCCAGATCGGCCAGGGCGTCGAGGTCATAGCCCTCACGTCCGTGGCCGCCAACCTCGCCGCCGTCATCGGCGGCGTCCTGGTCTTCCACGAGCCGATCGGCTCCGGCGCCCTGGCCATCGCGGGCCGCTTCATCGCCTTCTGCCTCGTGATCGCCGGCGCGGCGCTCATGCCCGGCCCGATCCGCGCCACCCCCGACACGGCCTGACATGCCGGCGCGCGCTGCGCGGTCCCGATCGCACCGGCTTGACCGGCAGAGCCGGTGGCGGCGCCTGCGGTTCAGGCGGCAGGCCGAGCGCGCGCGCCACGGTTGATGAGGTCGAACGCCGGCGCGGTGGCCACCACGACCACCAAGAGCATCGACGACTCGTTCACTTATGCCGATTTGGGCGTTATGCCGACACCGGCTTGCAGGTCAGGCTGCGTGGTCTGATGCGGGCTTGGGGCTCGGCATAATCAGAGCCCTAGCGCGTCGGCTGGCCGGTAGCGGCCCGGTTTGACGCCGATCGGGGTGGTCCGGTCGAGCGCTCGTTGCTTGATGGCCATGTCGGCGTGTAGGTAAATCTGGGTGGCCTCGGTGGACTCGTGGCCGAACCAGAGCGCGATCACGCTGGTGTCGACGCCGGCGTGCAGGAGGTTCATCCCGGTGGTGTGGCGCAGGACGTGCGGCGAGACCGTCTTGGCGGCGAGTGTCGGGCAGGCGTCGGTCGCGCTCTGGGTGTGACGGGTGACGATCAGTGCGACGGCGTCGCGGCTGAGCGCTCGTCCGCGGCTGCTCGGGAACAGCGGGTCGTCGGGAGCGCCGGCGCGCTCTTTGGTCCAGGCGCGCAGGACGTCGGTGGTGTGTTTGGTCAGCGGGGTGATGCGCTGCTTCCGGCCCTTGCCGATCGTCTGCACGTGCGGCGCGTCGGTCAGCTGCGCGTCGCGGCAGCGCAGCGCCGTCAACTCCGAGACGCGCAGCCCGGTCTGGATGGCCAGGGTTAGCAGCGCGTGGTCGCGCCGGCCGATCCACCGCTTGCGGTCCGGGGCGGCCAGCAGCGCCGTGGTCTCCTGTTCGGTGAGGTAGTTGACGATCGCGCGGTCGTGGCGCTTGGTCGGTATGGCGAGCACGCGCGCGATCGTTTCGGCGTGCTCGGGGTGCCTGAGGGCGGCGTAGTGGTAGAGCGAGCGGATCGCCGCCAGCCGGGCGTTGCGGGTCCGCGGATGGTTGCCGCGGTCGTGCTCGAGGTGGCTCAAAAACGCGGTGATCAAGGTCGCGTCGACGTCGTCGATGTCGAGCGCGTGCGGTTTGATGCCGGTGCGCTGCTGGGCGAACACGAGCAGCAGCCGGAACGTGTCGCGGTAGGCGGCGATCGTGTGCGGGCTGGCCTGTCGCTGCCCGATCAGCCGCTCGGTGAAGAACGCCTGAAGCGTCGGAGCGAGCGCGCTCATCGCCCGGCCGTCCGGGATCGTGCGGCGCGCCAGTGGCGGACTCGCTCCTGCTCGCGTAGCAGCAGCGCGAGCTCCCGCTCCGACGCCGTGTCGCCGCTCCCGCGTCCCTCCAGGCGGCTGACCGCGAGGCCCAGAAGTTCGGGGACGGCGGACAAGTACCAGTAGGTGGCGGCCGGGTCGACGTGGCCGAGGTAGGTCGACAGCAACGGCAGCTTGGCGGCGACGTCCTCGCCGGCCCGATACCAGCCCAGCAACGTGTTGACCGAGTAGGTGTGCCTGAGGTCATGCAGTCTCGGCTGCCGGTCGGGCGATGGTCCGGTCAGGCCGGAGGCGCGGCGGATTTGATCGAACGAATGGTGCACGCTTTGGTGTGAGAGCCGGGCGCCCCAGCTTGAGACGAACACGCAGGCGCGATCGCCGCCGGGACGCAGCTGATCGCGGCGCGCGAGATACGCGTCGAGCGCCGCGAGCGCGGAGTCGTGGATGAGGACCTCGCGCGACTTGCCGAACTTCGAGTCGCGGATGCGCAACAAGCGGTTGGCGCGGTCGATGTCCGTGCGGTCCAGCGCGAACGCTTCGCCGTCGCGAAGGCCGCTGCACGCCAACAGCCCGATCAGCGTCTCCATCGTCGCCGCGCGCAGCGCCGGCCGCAGCGTCCGGGCCGCCGCCATCAGCAGCGCGATCTCGGCCGGCGTGTAGATGTGCGGGGTCGGTCGGTCCTTGCGCGCAGGGAGTAGCTCAAGCGGCGGCACCTGCGTGTGCGGGTCGATGCCGCGCAGGTAGCGCGCGAAGCCACGCACCGCGCGCATCCGTTGCGCCAGGTAGGCGTGGCCGACGCCGGTCGGCATCGTCGCCCAATGCAGCGCCAGATCGATCGTGATCGTCGGCTCGCCGGCGTCGTCGAGGAACGCGACAAATCGCGTCAGCATCCGCTGCTCGTGGGTGAGCTTGAACCCCAGCCCGCGGCGGACCGCGAGGTAGTCATCGAGGTGCCGCTCGAGCGCGGTCATGCCGCCGTCCCCGGCCACGCTCGGACCATCACCGCAAGCGCGCGGCGGTCGACCTTGGCGTAGATCGAGGTGACCTCGCTGCCGCGGTGGCGCAGCACCTGCCCGACCTCGCGCAGGCTCGACCCAGCGCGCAGCATCTCGGTGGCCGCGGTGTGGCGCAGCCGGTGCGGACCGATCCCATCAAGCCCGGCGCGCCGGCACGCCTGGTGCACCACGGCGTTCAGCGAGGCGGGATGAAGACCCCGGTAGGGCGCCCGCGAGCACGTGAACACGAATCGGCTGTCGCACTCTGGTCGCCCGTCGCGCAGCCACTCGACGATCGCCTCGCCGACGTCGACTGGCAAGGGCAGCCGCTCCTCGCGGTCGCCCTTGCCGCTGATCACAAGTTCCCCGGCGCGCCAGTCCAGGTCCTCGAGTCGAAGTGCGGTGACCTCGCCGACCCGTAGCCCCAGCCGCGAGAGCAGCATCATGATGGCGAAATCGCGGCGCCCAATCGCGGTGCGCCGTTCGCAGCTGGCAAGCAGCTGGGCGACGAACGCGGCGTCGACGGCCTTGACCAGTGACGCCAGGCGCCACTTGGCCACCGTCGGCACGGCGACGGCCAGGTCGCGGTCGATCACTCCCTCCAAGTGCAGGAAGCGCAGCAGCGACCGCAGGGCCAGGGCGACCGCTTGGGTTGAGCAGACGCTGACGCGCCGCGACTCGCGCAGCACGTAGTCGTTGATCGCCGCCACGTCCAACGCCGCCAGAGCGAGCTCGCCGACGCGGCGCTCGCGCTCGGCGAGGAATCGGCGCGCGTGGTTGCAGTAGTTGCGGACCGTGCCGGGCTTCAACCCGCGCTGGACCAGCAGGTACTCGGCGTAGCGATCAAGCAG
>JAICUS010000321.1 GCA_025935735.1 Solirubrobacteraceae bacterium
CGGGTTGGACGTGCGCGACACGGTGGAGGCGGCGGAGGCGCTCGCGGCCGCGGACCTCGTCCGCGACGGCGCGTTCGTCCACCCGCTGGTGCGCAGCGCGGTCCAGGCGGCGATCCCGGCGGCCGAGCGCGCCGGCCTGCACGCCCGGGCCGCGCGGCTGCTCGCCGACGCCGGCGCCCCGCCGGAGCACGTCGCCGCGCAGCTGCTGGCCGCCGAGCCGGGCGGCGGCGAGTGGGCGGTGGAGGCGCTGCGGCGCGCCGCCCGCGCCGCCTGGGCGCGCGGGGCGGCCGACGTCGCGGCCGGCTTCCTCCGGCGCGCCCGCGAGGAGGACATGCCGGGCGAGCTGCGCATCGCCGTCCTGCGCGAGCTGGCGCCGGCGGTGACCGCCACCGACGGCCCGGCCGGCTTCCCCTACCTCTACGAGGCGCTCGGGCTGGCCGCCGACGCCGAGTCGCGCACCGAGATCGCCTGCGAGTTGGCCCGCGCGCTGCTCGCCCAGGGCTTCTTCACCGAGGCGGTGACGATCCTCGAGCGGGAGGCCCCGAGCTCACCCGACCTCGCGACGATCGCCGTGCTGGACCTCGGCGCCCTGCGGCGGATGGGCGGGCTGGACGCGGTCAAGCCGCGCGCGCCGGAGCCGGTCCGCGCCTGGATCGAGGTGGCGCGCGAGCCGGGCGCGGACGGTGTCGCGCGGGCGACGGCCGCGCTCGACGACACCGCCGCGTTGCTGGCGCTCTGTGCCGCCGGGCGCCTCGAGGAGGCGGACACGGCGTGGACCGCGCTCGTCGACGCCGCGCGGGAGGACGGCCGGCTCGAGCGGCTGCGCACCGCGGTCGCGCTGCGCGCGCTGGCACAGGTGCGGCTCGGCCGGGTGGCCGACGTGGAGGCCGACCTGCGCGGGCTGATCGACTGGGTGGTCGAGCTCGGCGTGCCGCAGCCCGACCGGCGGGTCGCGCTGCCGTGGCTGGTCGCGCCGCTGGTCGACGCGCTGGTGGAGCGCGGCGCGGTCGAGGAGGCGCAGCACTGGGTGACCGCCACCGGCCTGGAGGCCGACTGGCCGCAGGTCCTCGGGTTCTCGTTCCTGCTCGACAGCCTCGGGCGTCTGCGGCTCGCCCAGGGTCGGGTGCCGGAGGCGGTGCGCGTGCTGCGGGAGTGCAGCACGCGCCAGCGCGCCTGGGGAATCCGCAACCCCGGTTTCATACCGTGGCGCTCGAGCCTGGCCCTCGCCCTCGCCCGCACCGGCCGGCGCGGCGAGGCGCTCGAGCTCTGCGACGAGGAGGTGCACTTCGCGCGCGAGTTCCGCGTGCCGCGCGAGGAGGGGATGGCGCTGCGCGCGCTGGCCGAGGTGACCGGCGGCGCCGAGGCGATCCCGCTGCTGCGCGACGCGGTCGCCGTGCTCGAGCGCTCGCCCGCCCGGCTCGAGCACGCCCGCGCTCTGACCGACCTCGGTGCGGCGCTGGGCGACCGCGAGGCGCTGCGGGTCGCGCTCGGCCTCGCCGTGCGGCTGGGCGCGACCGCGCTGGCCGAGCGGGCCCGGCGGGAGCTCGTGGCCACCGGGGCCAAGCCGCGCCGGCTCGTGCCCACCGGCGCAGAAGCGCTCACCGCGGCCCAGCTCCGCGTCGCCCGGCTCGCCGCGGACGGCCACGCCAACCGCGCGATCGCGGAGCGGCTGTTCCTCACCGAGAAGACCGTGGAGGGGCATCTCGGGCAGGCGTATCGCAAGCTCGGCATCGGCTCGCGCACGCAGCTCGCGGCGGCGCTCGACTGAGGCCGCGCCCGCGCGGGCAGGCTGCCCACCATGTCCGCCACCGCACCGCCCGGCCGGGTCGGCGTCCCGCGCGACCGGCCATGAGCCTGCTCGACCGCTTCCGGCTGGACGGCCGCGTGGCCGTCGTCACCGGCGCGTCCTCCGGGCTGGGCGTGGCCTTCGCGCTCGGGCTGGCAGAGGCGGGCGCCGACGTGGCGATCTGCGCCCGCCGCGTGGAGAAGCTCAACGCGACCGCCGAGCGCGTGCGCGCGCTGGGTCGCCGCTGCCTCGCCGTGCCGGCCGACGTGTCGCAGCCGGAGGACTGCACCCGGGTGGTGGAGCAGGCGGTCGCCGAGCTCGGGCGCGTGGACGTCCTCGTCAACAACGCCGGCATCGGCACGGCGTACCCGGCCACGCGGGAGACGCCCGCGCAGTTCCGGCAGGTCATCGACATCAACCTCAACGGCTCCTACTGGATGGCCCAGGCGTGCGGGCGGGCGATGGCGCCCGGGTCGAGCATCGTGAACATCGGCTCGGTGCTCGGCTCGACCACGGCCGGGCTCCCGCAGGCCGCCTACGCGTCCTCCAAGGCGGCGATCATCGGGCTCACCCGCGACCTGGCCCAGCAGTGGACCGGCCGCAAGGGCATCCGCGTGAACGCGCTGGCGCCCGGGTTCTTCGCGTCCGAGATGACCGATCAGCACCCGGACGGCTATCTGGAGTCCCAGATGGCGCGCGTGCCCGCCGGGCGCGCGGGCGAGGCCGACGAGCTCACCGCCGCGCTGCTGTTCCTGGCCAGCGACGCCGCGTCCTACGTCACCGGGGTCGTGCTGCCGGTGGACGGGGGGCTGCTCACCTCGTAGTCCGCGCGCGGCGCAGCGCCACGACGGGGATCGTGCGGATGCCCGCGGTCTTCTCCGCGTAGCCGGCGAAGCCCGAGTAGCGGCGGGCCTGCTCGGCGTAGATCCGGTCGCGGTCCTCGCCCGTGACCTCGGTCGCCTCGACCTCGAACTCGTCGTCGCCGATCTCGATCCGCCCGCCGCCGGCCGCGATGAGGTTGCGATACCACGCGGGATGGCTGGGCGCCCCGGCCTTGGAGGCGAACACGTAGATCGTGTCCGGGTCGGTCTCGTCCTGGAGGTACATGACCGGGCTGACGTGCTCGGCGCCGGTCCGGCGGCCGCGATGGTGCAGCAGGACGAGCGGTGCGCCCTCGAACTCGCCGCCGACCCGGCCGTGGTCGGCGCGGAACTGCTCGATCACCTGGGTGTTCCAATCAGCCATGTCGCCCTGAACTGTAGGCTCGGCGCGATGCCGCTGCCGAAAGGCCTCGCGCGCTTCAACCTCCGGGTGACCAACCGCGTGCTCGGCCCGCTGGCCGAGCGGCTGCCCGGCTTCGGCATCGTCATCCACGTCGGGCGCCGGTCCGGGACCGTGCGGCGCACGCCGGTGAACATCTTCCACCGCGGCGATCGCTACGTGATCGCGCTGACCTACGGCGCCAACAGCCAGTGGGTGCGCAACGTCCTCGCGGCCGGCGAGTTCGACGTGGAGACCCGCGGCCGGCGGGTGCACCTGACCGCGCCGGAGCTCGTCCACGACGAGACGCGCCGGCTCGTCCCGGCGCCGGTGCGCATCCCGCTGCGCGCCGCGGACGTCACGGACTTCCTGGTCAGTCGAGCAGCACGCTGAGGCGGCGCTGCGCAGATTCGGCGCAATTCCGCATCTCAATCGGCACAGATGGCTCCGAGGACCAGTACGCGAACGTTTCGATCCCGCCGCCGAGGCGCTCCTCGGCGGGGCGGCGCGGAGCGGCGCCCAGCGCCTCGGCGAGCGCGTGCTCGATCTCGACCTCCGGGGGCCTCGTGCCCCGCTCAACGTCCACGGCCATGCCCCGGCGAGCCTAGCGCGCGCTACGCGGTGAAGATGTCCGCCGCGGTCACCGTCAGCACGGGCAAGTCGCCCTCGACCGCCTCGCGAGCCGCGAGCGCGTAGCGCAGCTCGCCCGCTCCCGGCAGCGACGCGGCTTTGCGCTCGAGGCCGCGCAGCAGCCGGGCTCCGTCGACGCGGCGTGCCCACTTCGCCTCGCCGGCCAGGACCGGGCGGCGCTCGCGGCCAGCCAGGGCGACCGCGTCGATCTCCACGGGCGGGGCGTCCCGCCACCAGCGGCCGAGGTCGACGATCTCGTCGCCGAGCTCACCGGCCGCGGCGAGCCTGACCAGATGCGCACGGAACGCGTCCTCCCAGCGCTCGCCCATGAAGTCGTCCAGTTCGCGCCCCAGCACGGGCAGGATGCCCTCGCCGAGCCCGCGATCGATCGCGGTGCGGTGGCGGTCGAGGACCTGGAGCCAGAAGGCCAGGAAGTTGTCGGCGATGCGGTAGCGCCGCCGGCGTGTGGCCGCGTCGCGCTCGGTGACGGGCACGACGCGCTCGACGAGCCGCAGCTCGACCAGCCGGTCGAGCACGCGCGCCGGCTCGGCCTTCACAGCGTCTCTGATCTCGTTGTGCTTGGTGCGACCCGCCGCGATCGCGCGCAGCACGAGCGCGGCGAGGTCGCCGCCCTCCACCTCTGTAGCGAGTACGAGCTGCCCTTCGGTCAGCAGCGCGCCGCCGGGGTGGCCGGCCAACCGCCGTAGGTTGCCGGCCAAGTCGTCGCCCTGATCCCACCAGCTCAGGTACAGGGGCACTC
Source organism: Solirubrobacteraceae bacterium (assembly GCA_025935735.1). Next base: position 4,437 of record JAICUS010000321.1, read on the forward strand.
CGCCGACGAGGCCCCAGACGAGCGCGCGCTCCGACGGGGCGAGCGCAAGCAGCATCTCGCTCGCCTCGTGCGGCCGGAACGGGTTCAGCTGCAACGCCAGGTCGAACCGCCCGTACAGTGGCGCTCGCTCCTCCTGCAGCGCCGCCATCGTGCGCACCGCGGAGCCGCACACGACGATCTGCAGCCGCGTGGCGGCGCGGGCGCGGTCCCAGAACGCTCGCAGGACACCGGGCAGCTCGGGCGCGACGCGGACCAGCTCGGGGAACTCGTCGAGCACGAGCAGCAGCGGCTCGTCCGCTGCCGCGCCGGCCAGCCCTTCCAGCGCGTCGTCCCAGTCGGCGTAGGGGCGCGCCGCGAGGTCCCGCAGCCCTCCCCCGGTGACAGGCGCCACCGCGCGGCTGAGCAGCGACAACTCATCGGCCACGGGGCGCGCCGCGCCGGTGTGGAACACCGCGCGGCGACCTTGCGCGAACCGCTGCAGCAGGGCTGTCTTGCCCACGCGTCGACGGCCCCACAGCAGCGCGAGGCCCGGGGGCGTGGCGACCCAGCGCTCCAACGCCGCCAGCTCGTCGGCACGATTGACGAAACCCACGAGCTCCATGTTACTGACATCGGACGTCACTGACGTCCGATGTCAGTGACGCCGTACGTCGGCGTCAGTCGAGCAGCACGCTGAGGCGGCGCTCCAGCGCGGCCGCCATGGCCTCGCGGATCGCGCCCTGCTCGAAGCGGGCGACCAGCTCGGCCATGAAGCCCTCGATCACCAGCCGCTTGGACAGCGCGTCGGAGAGGCCGCGCGAGCGCAGGTAGAAGACCTGCTCGGGGTCGATCTGGGCGATCGCCGCCGCGTGGGTGCAACGGACGTCGTTGGCCAGGATCTCCAGGCCGGGGATCGCGTCGGCGTGCGCGCGCTTGGAGAGCAGCAGGTTGCGGCACTCCTGGAAGGCGTCGGTCTGCTGGGCGCCCGGGTCGACCTTGATCATCCCGCGCCAGACGGCGGACGAGCGGTCGGCGAGGATGCCGCGGAACGCCAGGTCGCTGGTCGTGTTGGCCGCGCCGTGCTCCTGGGTGGTGTCGTAGTCGATGTGCTGACGGCCGTGCGGGGCGTAGGCGCCGGTGACCTTGGCCTGCGCGCCCTCGCCGGCCAGCAGCGTCTCCGTGCGCACGCGGCCGTTGGCCGAGCCGAAGCCGACGACCACCCAGTCCAGCGAGGCGTCGCGCGCCACCTCGGCGCGCTGGGCGCCGAACACGTAGGAGCGCTCGTTCATGTCCTGGGCGCCGACGAAGCGCAGGTGGGCGTTCTGGCCGACGCGCAGCTCGACGACGGAGTTCAGCAGCGTCGCGGCGTCGCCGGAGCCGGAGAGGTGCTGCTCCCACACCTCGGCCTCGGCGCCCTCCTCGAGCACGACCAGCACGCGGCGGTGCAGCGCCGCGCCGGACGCGTCGGAGATCGCGGTCAGCACGATCGGCGCGTCCACCTTCACCCCACGCGGGACGTAGACGAGCGCGCCGCCGGTCCAGCCGGCGTCGTTGAGCGCCGTGAAGACGTCAGAGCCGGCGTCCACCACCTGGCCGAGGTGGCGCTCGACCAGCTCGGGGTGCGACTCGACCGCCAGGGTCAGCGGCAGCACGAGCGCGCCGTCCTCGGTCCCGCCGTCGAGCACGCGGCCGTCGACCTGGCCGAGGTGGATCGCCCCCTCGGGCGCCTCCAGCAGCGTCTCCACGCGGTCCACCGCGGACGCGTCGCCCTCGCCCGGCGCGGCCGCGGCGAACGCGGACAGGTCGAGCTTGGCGAGGTCGGTGAACTCCCAGCCCGTGCGGCCCTTGAACGCCGGCAGGTCGAGCTCGGCGGCCCGCCGGGCCGCGTCGGAACGCCGCTCCTTGAGCCACTCCGGCTCGCGGACGGCCGCCAGCTCAGCCAATGGAGCCCTCCATCTGGAGCTCGATGAGGCGGTTCATCTCCACCGCGTACTCCATCGGGAGCTCCTTGACGATCGGCTCGATGAACCCGTTGACGATGAGCTTGCCGGCCTCGTCCTCCGGGATGCCGCGGGCCATCAGGTAGAAGAGCTGCTCCTCGCCGATCTTCGAGACGCTCGCCTCGTGGCCCACGTCGACGTCGTCCTCGCCGATGCGGATCGTCGGGTAGGTGTCCGAGCGCGAGTCCTCGTCCAGCAGCAGCGCGTCGCAGACCACCTTGGACTTCGAGCCGTGCGCGCCCTTGGCCACCTCGAGCAGGCCGCGGTAGGACGAGCGCCCGCCGTCCTTGGAGATCGACTTGGCGAAGATGTTCGACGTCGTGTTCGGCGCGGCGTGGATGATCTTCGCGCCCGCGTCCTGGTGCTGGCCCTTGCCGGCGAACGCGATCGACAGCACCTCGCCGTGCGCGCGCTCGCCCATCAGGTAGACCGACGGGTACTTCATGGTCAGCTTGGAGCCGAGGTTGCAGTCCACCCACTCGACCGTGGCGTCCGTCTCGGCGATCGCCCGCTTCGTGACGAGGTTGTAGACGTTCTGCGACCAGTTCTGCACGGTCGTGTAGCGGATCCGCGCGCCCGGCTTGGCGATCAGCTCGAC